>DATGAX010000317.1:0-6115 GCA_035312965.1 Acidimicrobiales bacterium | reverse complement strand
ACCGCTGCGCAGCTCGCCCATCCACTCGCCCCCCGCCCGGGCGCCCGACGACAGGTACCCGGCCAGGCTGGTCGCCACGAAGCGGAAGCGGTCGTTGCCGGCGTTGGCATCGGACAGGAGGCGGGTCAGCCACGCCTGGGGCGCCTGGTGGTCGCCGCCGTTCATCAGGAGGATGGCCTCGTCGTCACGGTAGAAGGATGCGATCTCCCGCTCGTGGGCCTCCATGCGGCGCACCAGGGACGGCCCGTCCTTGGGGAGGAAGGCGCCCGCCGCGTACCCGACGGGAAGGTACTCGGCCCGCACCCGGCTGCCGTCCGGCGCCACCCAGTCGAAGGAATGGCAGCCGATGGCCGCCGGGACGCCGCGCCACACGACGGCCTCGTCGATCCCCGCCTGACGGAGCATCTGCGGCATCTGGGCGATGTGGCCGAACATGTCGGGGAGGTACCCGACCGGCCGGCAGGCGCCCGGCCGGTCGGCCCCGAACCGCCGGCCCCGGGCCAGTCCGAGCTCGAGGTTCCGCACGATGGTCTCGGCCGACACGCAGAACTCGTCCATCAGCACGTACCACGGCCCGACCGCCAGCCGGCCGCTCCCGACGAGATCGGCCAACCGGGCCTCGGCCGCGGGGCGGATTGCCACGTAGTCGTCGAGCACCGCCACCTGCCCGTCGAGATGGAAGTGCGGCGGGGCCTCGCCCGTGCCCATCAGCTGCAGGAGGCCGTCGACGACGCCGGCCAACCGCATCCGGTAGGCCTCGAACGGCTCGTACCACTCGCGATCCCAGTGCGTGTGCGGTACCACCGCCACCTCGCGCGCCACCCGCCCAGGGTAGAGGTGGTCATTCCGTCTTCGCCGCAAAGTGCGTGCTACTTTTTCCGCCACGAGGGTGGAGCGTCGAGTAGAAGCAGAATCCCTCTCCGGCTCCGGCCGGAGGCCGCCGGCCCGCTTCTTCGGACGCGAGGTCCGGTCCGGCCAGGAAAGGAGGGATTGCTTGTGGCCACAGGAACGGTGAAGTGGTTCAACTCGGAGAAGGGGTATGGCTTCATCTCCCAGGACAAGGGCCCCGACGTCTTCGTGCACTTCAGTGCCATCGAGGGCAACGGTTACCGCAACCTGGAAGAGAACGAGAAGGTCGAGTTCGACGTCAACCAGGGCCCCAAAGGGCTCCAGGCGGCGAACGTCAAGCGCCTCGGCACAGCTGACGTCTAGATCTCAGATGCGTCCTCGGAGGGCCCGCCCGGTGCGGGTCCTCCGTCACGTCCGGGCCCTCCGTCGCGTCCGGGCCCTCCGCCGCCTCCGGGCCCTCCACCGCCTCCGCGCTCAGATCGCCGGGGCGGGGGAGAAGTCGATCCGTTCCGGGTGGGTGTACACGTTGTAGGTCCCACCCCGGACGAAGGCGGCAATGGTGAGCCCCAGCCGGGCCGCGGTCTCCACCGCCAGGCTGGAAGGAGCCGAGACGGCGGCGATGACGGCGATCCCGGCCATGGCCGCCTTCTGGACGATCTCGAAGCTGACCCGGCCCGAGACCACGAGTCCGAGGCCGCCCTCATCGGCCCCCGCGGCCAGGACGCCGGCGCCCACGACCTTGTCCACCGCGTTGTGCCGCCCGACGTCCTCGCGGGCCCACAGCAGCTCGCCGGACCGGTCGAACAGCGCCGCCGCATGCAACCCCCCGGTGCGGTCGAACGCCCTCTGCGCGCCCCGGAGGCGGTCCGGCGCGGAGGCGATGACGTCGCTCCGGAACGGCAGACCGGGCCCGACCGGTAGGCAGGCCGTTTCCACCTGGTCGATGGTCGCCTTCCCGCACACCCCGCAACTGGACGACGCCGCGGAATAGCGCGATCGCTCCGGCCGCAGTGATGCCACCGTGGTGTGCACCGTCACATGGTTGTAGCGGGCGTCGACCACATCGCCGTCGCGCCCATTGCAGTAGTCGACGGTGCGGATCCGGCCCGGCTCGACCAGGCCCTCGGTGACGACGAAGCCGGCGGCCAACTCGAAGTCGTGCCCCGGTGTGCGCATGGTGACCGCCACCGGCCACGGTTCCTCGCCCGGGCCGGCCAGCAGTATCTGCATCGGCTCTTCCGTCGCCAGGTCATCGGGGAGGTCGATCTGCCGATCGGCTCGCACCTTGAGGGCTCGGACCGGCGTCACCGGCCCCGGCCGCACGACCGTCACGCCTTCACGCCTTCACGCATCCGTCCTCGCCTTCACGCATCCGTCACCCGTTCGAGGTCCTCGGGCGTGTCCACGTCGATCAGGGCCGCCGTCCCGCCCGCCGGGCCGGCCCATTCCACTTCGGTCACCAGGGCCGGGTCGGTCGCCTCGATCAGAGCCCACATGGCCAGGCGACCTTCCGCCACCAGGTGGGTCGCCACGTCGAGGTCGTGGGCGGACCACCTGGCACACAGCGGTTGTACCCGCCCGGCCGCCACCGGCACAACCGATCGGCCGCCGGGCCGGTCCCGCAGCCACTCGAGTAGCCCGATCGACAGCTTCGGAAGGTCGGTGGCGACGACGATGGCCGCACCGGACGAGCCTCCCTCGCGGAGGGCGGTCCATCCTGTGACGAGGGCGGCCAGCGGTCCGGAGCCGGGTCGGGCGTCGGCCACCGCCGGCCGGCCGCTGCGTCCCGGCCCGACCTCCAAGACGGGTGCGCAGACCGACGACAACACATCGGCGGTGCGCCGGGCCAGCGTCCCGTCACCGGGGCCCGGGCCGGCCGGAAGCGCCGCCTTGTCGCGGCCCATCCGCCTGCTGCGGCCCCCGGTAAGGAGAATCCCGGCGCAATCCAAGAAACCATTGTGGGATCCGGACAGGGCCTTTGTTCGAGATTGTTCAAGGACGGGTCGACCTGGACCGATATCAACCCCGGTGCCAGAAATGTCCCCAGTACGGCGGGGGTGGTCAAGGTGGCTCCGGCGCGCGGCTGCAGTCGCGCTGACCGCCGGCGGCGGCCTCACGATCGCCGGCGGCATGACGCTCTTCGCGTATGCCGGGACGGCGTCGGCCCAACCGGCCATCACGGCCGCGGCCCGTTCACCGGGCCACGGCGGGGGGCTGGGGCACGGGCACGACCATCGCGACCAAGGGGCAGGCGTCTCCTCCGGTCGCGTTGTCGCGTCCGGGCCGGGTGGCGCCGGGGCGAGCCCGGTGCACCACAGCAGCCTCCGCCACGGCGCCCACATCCATGCCAGCCGGGGACACGACAACTCCGCCGCCGCCGGCGCCACCCGGGCCCGGCCCTCGGCCCGAGCGCACAACGCGCCGGGTCACACCAGGTCGGCGGCGCCGGCTGCGACCGTTCCCCCGCGCCGGCACGAGGCAGGCACGAACGCCCCCCGTCCCGGACGGCCCCCGCTGCCCGCCGCGGGCATCGTGCTGGCCCCGGCACCCGAGTCCGTATCGACTGCTCTGTCCGGTCTGCCCGTGGCTACCGTCGAGCCGGCCGCCGTCCTGCCCCTGCCCGAGCGGTGGTTCCGGCGGCCTCTGTCGATGCTCGAGAGCGGTTGGGCCCAGGAGAGCCTGCACGCCGCGGGGCGCATGAAGCTGCCCATCGCCCTGCTCGGCGCCGTCGCCCTCTTCATCCTCATCCAGTCCCTTGTCGACCGGCGTGACCCCAAGCTCAACGAGGCGCCTGAGCGTCCCGTCGACGACTCGGTGGGCTTCCAATGACCGATTCGCCGCCGGTCGTCCGCGCCCGCCCGGCCGAGAGCGAGTTGACCAGCCTGGACGAGCGGCTGGGGCTCCTGCTCCTGGTGCGGATCGGCTTCGTGATCCTGGTAGTGGCCGGAGCCCTGTTCGCGTCCGGCACGGTCGGGCTGGATCTGGGCCAGATCGGCCCGTTGAGCGCGGCTTTCCTCGTGGTCGCCGGGGCGGCCGAGTCCTACCGGCGCACCCGGCTCCGGGGCCGCATGCTCGTGCACCGCGCCGTCCTGCCCCTCGACGCCGTCTATCTGGCGGTGGTGACGGCCGCGTCGGGTGGATCACACAGCCCGTTCCTGATCCTCTTCGCCGTGCAGCTGATCGCGGTGACCTTGCTGGCCAGCGGGCGGGCCGGGTTGCGCACCGCGCTGTGGGACACGTTCCTGTTCGTGCTCATGCCGACCGCCGCGCTGACCACCCGGGTGGCGTCCTTCCTCGGAGTGCACCACGTCTACATCCCGAGCGACGTCCAGGTGACTCTGGTGATCGCCGGGTTCTGGGCGGTGGCCGGGTGCACCGCCGTGTTCTCCTCCGTGAGCGAACGCGAGCTGCGACGGAGCAAGGCGGAGATGGCGGCCCTGGCCGAGATGGCATCAGGCCTCGAGGCGCTGGGGGAGGAGGAGGAGATCCTCGGCCTGCTCCTGCGCACTTTCGTCACGGCCTTCCCCCTCGAGCGGGGCGCCCTGTGGTACGTGCGCAACGGCCGCCCCGTCGGTCTGGTCCTCGAAGGAGCCGCCCAGTCCGTCCGCAGCCGGCCTGTGGCCGTGACCGCCGGCGTGGACCAGGTGGCCGTCACCGCCTGGGCGCACCGCGAGCCGCAGCTCGTCCGGCGCCTCAACCCGGGCACCGATCCGGCGGCCTGCGAGCTGCTGCCCGGCGCCACCAACGTAGTGGTGCTGCCGCTGCAGGTGGACGGGGGCAACTCCGGGATCGTGTTCCTGGAGCACGGTGGCAACCCGGTCAACGCCCGACTGCCCCGCCGCACCCTCGTGATGCTCGTGCAGTTCGCCGGCCACGCCGCCCTGGCCCTGCGCAACGCCCGGCTGCTGGCCGAGCGGGAGCGGCTGGCGGCCATCGACGGCCTGACCGGGCTGGCCAACCGGCGCGAATTCGACCAGGTGCTGGCCCGGGAGGTCAACCGGGCGGAACGGACCCGGGAGCCGCTCAGCCTGGTCGTGTTCGACGTCGACCACTTCAAGGCCATCAACGACACCCGCGGCCACCTGGGCGGCGACGAGGTGCTGCGCGCCATCGCCGAGGTCCTGGGGGGCGCCGTCCGGGAGATGGACCTCGTCGCCCGGTACGGCGGTGAGGAGTTCGCCATCATCCTGCCCCGCTGCGATCAGCACGACGCCATCCGGGTGGTCGAGCGCATCACGGTCACGTCCCGCCAGCGGGCCGATCTCGACGGGGTGACCCTCAGCGCCGGCTTGGCCACGATCCCGTTCAACGCCCACGACGGCCTGTCCCTGGTGGCGGCGGCCGACGAGGCCATGTACGAATCGAAGCGGTCAGGTCGCAACCGGTACTCGGTGTCGGCCCGCCGCCGCGACGGGGCCCACCACTTCGGCGCCAGCTGCGCCTGACGGTTCGCGCCGGCGGGTGCCGCCGTGGCAGGCTGAGCCGGTGCTATTCGAGGAGTTGGAGTGGAGGGGCCTGATCCACCAGGTCACGGACCGCGAGACGCTGGCCCGGCGCCTGGAGGGCGACCGGCTGGTCGCCTACATCGGGTTCGATCCCACCGCCGGGAGCCTGCACGTCGGTCACCTCCAGCAACTCTGCACCCTGCTGCGCCTGCGCCGGGCCGGCCATCAGGCCATCGCCCTCATCGGGGGCGGCACGGGCATGATCGGCGACCCGAGCGGCAAGAGCGAGGAACGCAACCTTCTGACCGGCGACGAGCTCGACGCCAACCGGGCCGGCATCCGGACCCAGATCGAGTCGTTCCTCGGCCCGGACGGCCCCGATCCGGTCATCGTCGCTGACAACTCCGACTGGCTGGCCACCGCCCCTCTACTCGAGTTCTTGCGGGACGTGGGTAAGCACTTCAGCGTCAATGAGATGATCCGCAAGGACTCGGTGGCCACCCGGCTGCACGGGCGGGAGCAGAGCCTGTCCTTCACGGAGTTCAGCTACATGCTCCTGCAGTCGTGGGACTTCGTCCAGCTCTACGACCGGCATCACTGCGAGCTGCAGCTGGGCGGCAGCGACCAGTGGGGCAACATCACCGAGGGGGTCGACCTGATCCGCCGGCTGCGCGGGGTGCCGGCCTACGGGCTGACGTCACCCCTCGTGACCAAGTCCGACGGCACCAAGTTCGGGAAGACCGAGAGCGGATCGGTGTGGCTGGATCCGGCCCGCACGTCGCCCTACGAGTTCTACCAGTTCTGGCTGCGCACGCCCGACG
>DATGAX010000316.1:0-4874 GCA_035312965.1 Acidimicrobiales bacterium | reverse complement strand
CCGCGCCCGACTCGGCCGGCTCGGCCGGCTCCGGCTCCGGGTCCTCGGCCGCCTCGGCTCCCGCCGTGGGGCGACCGTTGGCCGCCGGGCCCTCGGCCGGCTCGGCCTCGGTCGTCCCGGTGGTCTCCGAGCTGGGCGCGTCGGCGTCATCGCCGGCCGCCGCGCCCCGCCGGGACCGGGTCCGGCGGCGGGCCGGGGCCGGCGGGGGTGCCGGCGGCGGCGATTCGGCTCCCTCTGTGTCGCCGCGGTCGCGAGGGACCTCCGCCTCGGCCCGGGTGGCGGCCGCGGCCGATCCGTCCACCTCGATCCCCGTGGCGCGCAGGATGGCGGTGATCAGGTCGGCCTTCTTCGCTCGGGTGCTGGGCGCCGCCCCCAGGGCGTTGGCTATGGCCATGAGCTCGTCGCGCTCCTTGGCCTCCAGTACCGAGCGTTCGAGCTGCGGTTCGCTCATCGTTTGGACCTCATCAATTTCTGTCCCGCGTCGGGAGCAGGGGACGCGGGACTGGTTCGCGTAAGTGGGAGTGGGTGGGATTGGCGGGTGCGCACCGCGTCGCAGACCCGGACGGGCCTGGTGGGGCGCACCGTCGGTGGCAGGGCCAACGACGACCAATTCATGGTACCTGCGGGCCGCCCCGAGCGGCAACCGCCCCGCCCCCCGGCTACAGACCGAGCTCGGCCCGGACGGCGCCCACGTCGGCGTCGACCGGAGTGGGCACCGCGATCTGGCCGATGGCGATGTCCGGATCCTTGAGCCCGTGACCGGTGAGCACGCACACCACCGTGGAGCCGGAGGGCACCCCGGCCTTGAGCAGGCCGGCCACGGAGGCCGCCGACGCCGGCTCGCAGAACACCGACTCCTGCTGGGCCAGGTAGCGGTAGGCGGCCAGGATCTCCTCGTCGGTGACCGAGTCGATGGCCCCCCCGGATTCGGCCGCCGCGGCCGTCGCCCCGTACCACGACGCCGGCCGTCCGATGCGGATGGCCGTGGCCACGGTCTCGGGGTGCTCGATGGGGTGCCCGGCGACGATGGGGGCCGCCCCCGCCGCCTGGAAGCCCATCATCCGGGGCAGCCGGTCGATCCGTCCGGCGTCCTGGTACTCCCGGTAGCCCTTCCAGTAGGCGGTGATGTTGCCGGCGTTGCCGACCGGGATGAAGTGGAAGTCGGGGGCCCCGCCGAGCACGTCGACGATCTCGAACGCCGCCGTCTTCTGGCCCTCGATGCGGTACGGGTTGATGGAGTTGACGACCGTCACCGGGGCCACGTCCCCGAGGGTCCGCACGATGTCGAGGGCAGCGTCGAAGTTGCCGCGTATCTGCAGCACCCGGGCGCCGTGGATGAGCGCCTGGGCCAGCTTCCCGAGCGCGATGTAGCCTTCGGGTATCAACACCGCGCACGTCATCCCCGCCCGCGCCGCGTAGGCGGCGGCCGATGCGGACGTGTTGCCGGTCGATCCGCACACGACGGCCTTGGCCCCCTCCTCGAGCGCCTTGGAGATGGCCACCGTCATGCCGCGGTCCTTGAACGAACCGGTCGGGTTGGCCCCCTCGAATTTCAGGAGCACCCGGGCGCCGGTCCGTTCCGAGAGCCGGGGCGCCGGCAGCAGGGGGGTCCCGCCCTCGTGCAGGGTCACCACCGGGGTGGCCGCGGTCACGGGCAGGAACGGGCGGTACTCCTCGATCAGCCCCCGCCAGCCGGCCGCGCTCACGATCCGATGACGCGGAGCAGGCCGCCGAGGGAGTGCACGACGTCGAGATGGCGCAGCTCCCCGAGGCAGGCCTGCACGTCGCGCTCGTAGGCCGGGTGCGTCACGAAGAACAGGCGGGCCCCGCCCGCCCCCGCGGCCGGCGCCGGCCCGTCACCCGCCTGGTCGATGCTCTCCTGCTCCATCAGCCGGATCGAGACCCGGTGCTGGCCGAGGACGCCGGAGACGGCGTGGAGCACGCCGGGGCGGTCGGCCACCTCCAGGGCGATGTAGTACGCCGACTTCAGGTCGTCGATGGGACGGATGGTGGTGCGCCGCAGGGTGACGGTGCGCCCCGCCCCGCCCGTGGTCAGGTTGTGGGCCGCGTCCAGGAGATCGCCGAGGACGGCGCTGGCCGTAGGCATCCCGCCCGCCCCCCGGCCGAGGAACATGAGGTCGCCGACGGCGCCCCCCTCGATGAACACCGCGTTGAACGAGTCCCGCACCGACGCCAGCGGGTGGGTCAACGGCACCATCGCCGGGTGCACCCGCACCGCCACCGATTCCTCGGTGGCCTCCCCGACGCCACCGCTGTGCTCGACCACCGCGAGGAGCTTCACCGCGTAGCCGAGCCGATGGGCCATGGAGATGTCCGCCTCCGTGATCGCCGCGATGCCTTCCCGGTAGACGTCCCCGGCCACCACCCGGGCACCGAAGGCCACGTTGGCCAGGATGGCCGCCTTGGCCGCCGCGTCGAACCCTTCGACATCGGCCGTCGGGTCGCGCTCGGCGTAACCCAGGCTCTGGGCCTCCGCCAGCGCGTCGTGGTAGGTGGCGCCGTGCTCGCTCATGCGGCTCAGGATGAAGTTGGTCGTCCCGTTGACGATGCCCATCACCCGGCGGATGCTCTCCCCGGCCAACGACTCCCGCAGCGGCCGGATGAGCGGGATGCCCCCGGCCACGGCGGCTTCGAAGAGGAGGTCCACACCGGCCGCCGCGGCGGCCTCGAACAGCTCGGCCCCACAGTTGGCGAGCAGCTCCTTGTTGGCCGTGATCACCGGCTTACCCGACTTGAGGGCGGTGAGGATCAGCGTCCGGGCCGGCTCGATCCCGCCGATCACCTCGACTACGACGTCGACGCCGGGATCGGCGACCACGGCTGCGGCGTCGGTGGTGAGGGTCCCGGCCGGGATCGGCACCTCGCGCTCGCGGGACTGGCTGCGCACCGCGACCGCGGCCAGCTCCAGGTCCAGCCCGGTGCGAGCCGCGATCCGGCCGCCGTCGTCGACGAGGAGACGCACCAGCGCCCCGCCCACGTTCCCGCATCCGAGGAGCCCGACCCGTAATGCCGCTGCCATGTCGCGCAGGCTAGTGGGGCCGGCTCAGAGGTCCAGGGCCAGGAGGTCGTCCAGGGTCTCCCGGCGCACGACCACCCGGGCCGAGCCGTCGCGGACGAAGACCACGGGAGGCCTGGGCACCTTGTTGTAGGTGGACGCCATGGAGTGGCCGTAGGCGCCGGTGACCGGCGTGGCCAGCACGTCCCCCACGCGGAGGTACTCCGGCACCTGCGCGTCGCGGACGATGATGTCCCCCGACTCGCAGTGCTTGCCGACCACGGTCACCGTGCGGGGCCGCGGCGCGCCGGCGGCCCGGGCGAGGAAGGCCTCGTAGCCGCTGCCGTAGAGCACCGGCCGGGGGTTGTCGCTCATCCCACCGTCGACGCTCACGTAGGTCCGCACCCCCGGGATCTCCTTGATCGTCCCCACCGTGTAACAGGTGACGGCCGCCGCCGCCACGATGGCCCGGCCCGGCTCGGCGGTGAGCCGCACCTCCGGCCCGATACCGGCGCCCGCCGCCGCCTCCCGGACCTGCCGGGCCCAGTAGCCGATGCTCGGGGACTCCTCGCCGTCGACGTAGGCCACCCCGAGTCCGCCGCCGAGGCAGAGCTCCTGCAGGCCGAGCGGGGTGAAGAAACCGGCCAGGACGGCAACCGCTTTCCCGAACGACTCGAGCGAGAAGATCTGCGAGCCGATGTGGGCGTGCAACCCGACCAGCTCCACCGGTGAGCCGGGCCGTTGCAGGCGGGCGACCGCGTCGGCGGCGGCCCCGGACGCCAGGCCGAAGCCGAACTTCGAGTCGTCCTGGCCGGTCATCACGTACTCGTGGGTGTGCGCTTCGATGCCCGGCGTCACCCGGACCAGCACCTCCGGCCGGCGGCCCGCCGTCGGGGCCAGTCGCTCCAGACGGTCGATCTCGTCGAATGAGTCGACCACGATGCGTCCGACGCCGACGTCAAGTGCGCGGAGCAGCTCGGCGTCGGACTTGTTGTTGCCGTGCAACACGAGTCGCCCGGCGGGCACCCCTGCGGCCAGGGCGACGTGGAGCTCGCCGGCCGTCGACACATCGATGGCCATGCCCTCCTCGTGCGCCAGGCTCGCCATGGCCCGGCACAGGAACGCCTTGGACGCGTAAGCGACTCCGCCGCCCCACGCCGCCACCGCTTCCCGGGCCCGGTCGCGCAGGTGCTGCTCGTCGTAGACGAAGACGGGCGTGCCGTGCTGGGCGACCAGGTCTATGACGTCCACGCCGCCGATCGAGAGTCGCCCCCGCCCATCGACGTCGCTGTTGTCCGGCAGCAGGTGCCGGGGCACGGGCCCGTGCCCGGCCGGCGGCGCGGGTTCGGGATCGGGATCGGGCAGCATCGGAGTGGCCGGCCGACTTGGAGGGTCAGTCCGGGGCGCCGCCGGCCGCCGCCGACGCCCCGCCGCCTGTCGTCCCGCTGGAATTGCGGGCGATGACCGTGGCCACCCGCTCCAGGAGCTCCAGGGGCTCGAAGGGCTTGGTGATGTACTCGTCGGCCACCGCCAGACCGGCCTGGATGTCGGAGCTCTGGGCCTTGGCCGACAGCAGGATGATGGGGATCGACCGGGTGTCGGCGTCGTCGCGCAGGCGGCGGGCGACTTCGAGCCCGTCGATGCCCGGCATCATCACGTCGAGGACGATTACATCGGGGTGCCCGAGGCGGGCCTGGGCCAGTCCCGCCTCCCCGCCCGTGGCGGCCAAGCACGGCGTGATCGGTCTGACCCGGGCGCTGGCCGTCGAGCTGGGCCCCATGGGGATCACCGTCAACGCGGTCTGCCCCGGGCCCATCCACACGGGCATGACGTCCGGGATCGCCGGCGACGCCAAAGA
>DATGAX010000315.1:0-3957 GCA_035312965.1 Acidimicrobiales bacterium | reverse complement strand
GCTCGGCCACCCAGAACGCCTCCGGCACGTCGGTGACCATGTCCTCGGGGTACAGGAGGGGCCCGTCCGGCATCCGCTCGGCGATGACCTCGACCAGCGCCTCGACGCCCGCCCCCGTCCGCGCCGACACGGGGAAGAACTCGTCGAACTCACCGAGGCCCGCCGCGGCCTGAAGCTGCTGCAGGACCTGGGCCCGGGAGGCGGCGTCGGTCTTGTTGACCACGCAGATGGCCGAGGCGGGCACCAGCCCGGCGACGAAGCGATCGCCTCGGCCCACCGGGGCGGTGGCGTCCAGCACCAGCAGGGTCAGGTCCACGCCGCCCAGCGCGTCGGTCGCGCTGTCGTTGAGCCGGGCGCCGAGGAGCGTGCGGGGCTTGTGGATGCCCGGCGTGTCGACGAAGACGACCTGCACGTGCGGTCGGGTCAGCACGCCTCGCACCTGGTTGCGGGTGGTCTGGGCCACCGGTGAGGTGATCGACACCTTCTGACCCAGGATGCAGTTGAGGAGGGTGGACTTGCCCACGTTGGGGCGGCCCACCAGGGTGGCGAAGCCGGACTTCACGAGGGGCCGGGAACGGCTTCCCCCGCCGGCCCCTGCGACGGGACGGAGATGCGCACCCGCCCGATACGCCGCCCCTGCACGCGCTCGGCGATCAGCACGTGCCCGTCCACCTCGGCCGCCTCCCCTTCGCTCGGCACGTGGCCGAGAAGCGAGTAGAGCAGCCCACCCACCGTGTCCCAGTCCTCGCCCCTCGGCAGCTCGGACTGCTCGTCCTCCTCGAGCAGCTCGTTGACCTCGTCCACCGGCATCCGGGCGTTGACCACCAGCGTGCCGTCCTCCAGCCGCTCCGTCGGGGTCTGCTCGATGTCGTACTCGTCCGTGATCTCGCCGACCAGCTCCTCGATCAGATCCTCGAGGGTGACCAGCCCGGCGGTGCCCCCGAACTCGTCCACCGCGATCGCCATGTGGAACTTGCCCGCCTGCATCTCGCGCATCAACTCGGAGACCCGCTTGCTCTCCGGCGTGAAATGGGCCTCCCGCATCACCTCGGCCACCTGCCCGTCGCCCGTGCCCTCACGTTCGGCCCGCATCAGGTCCTTGACGTAGACGATGCCCACCACGTCGTCGATGCCTTGGGAGTACACGGGAATCCGGGAGTAGCCGGCCGGGATGACCACGTCGATGACGTCGGAGATCCGGGCGTAGGACTCGACCGCCACCATGTCGGGGCGGGGCACCATGACCTCCCGCACGACGGTGTCGCCGAAGTCGATGATCGAGTGGATGAGGGTCCGCTCCTCGTGCTCGATCACGTCCTCCTCCACCGCTTCGTCGGCCAGGGCGCGCAGCAGCTCGTCGGAGGTGTAGGGACCCGACTTCATGCCCTTGCCGGGCAGAAGGGTGTTGGTGACGGCGATCAGGGCCCGGGTGATCCAACCGAGCGGGCGGAAGGCCACGAGCAGCCGGATGAGGGGAGAGGTGGCCAGCGCGGCCCGATCGGAATGCTGGACCGCCCAGGTCTTGGGGGCCAGCTCGGCGAAGACGAAGATGACGGCGATCTCGAAAGCGGTGGCCACTATGACACCGACGCCGCCGAAGGCGTGCTCGGCCACCACGCCGACGAGGGTGGCGGCGACGAGCGTGCAGACCTCGAGGGCGAACAGGACGACGGGGAGCACCCGATCGAGATGCTGCACCAGCCTCAGGAGCGTGCGGGCGTGGCGCCGGTCCTCGTCGACCAGGGTGGCCGCCTTGGCCTTGGTGACCCGGGTGATGGCCGTCTCCGACATGGCGAGGAAGCCGGTGGCGATGATCAGCAGCACCACCACGACGACGAGGATCACGTCGGTGCTCCCGAAGTGGTGGGAAGCAGCCGCGGTCAAAGGGGATCGCCTTGCACGTCCCCGCCCACCGTCCCGGTCCCGTCGCCCGCGTCGGCGGCCGGGCCAGGGTGGGCCACCGCTCCCGGACCGGAAGAGTCACCGTCACTGTCAGAATTTCCGGCAGCGTCGCGGTGGTAGGCCCGCTCGGGCACGGAGCCGTGGTGGCGGCCGAGCAGCTCCCGTTCCTTGGCCTCCATGACCTCCGCCTCTTCGGGGTCGTCGTGGTCGAGGCCGAGGAGGTGCAGCAGGCCGTGGACGAGCAGCAGGGCCAGCTCGTCGTCGTAGGTGCCGGCGTGCTCGGGGGCGTTGCGGTGGGCCACGGACGGGCAGATGACCACATCTCCCAGCAGGGTCGGCGCCTCGTCGGGCGACGGGTTGAAGCCGGGCCCGGTACCGCCGGAGTCGGGTGAACGGCCCCCCTCCACCGGCTCCTCGTCGATCGGGAAGGCAAGGACGTCGGTGGGGCCGTCCTTGCCGAGGAAGCGGTTGTTGAGGTCGGCGATGGTCTGCTCGTCGACATACAGGATCGACACTTCGGTGTCGCCGCGGATGCCCTCGTCCGAGAGCACGGCCTCGGCCAGGCGGATCCACCGCATGGTGTCGACCGGGTGGTCGGACTGCTCGTCGGCGGCGAAGACGGACGGGGGCAACTCGGTTCAGGCGCCGGGCCCGTCGCCCGCGCCGGACGCGGCGCGGGCTCCCTCGGCCGCCTCGTAGGCGCCGACGATGTCGGAGACGATCCGGTGGCGCACCACGTCGCGCCGCCCCAGTTGGATCCAGCTCAGCCCCTCGATCCCGGTCAGGGTGCGCTCGAGCCCGGTCAGACCCGACCGCCCGCCGGGCAGGTCGATCTGCGTGTCGTCGCCGGTGACCACCACCTTGGAACCGAAGCCGATGCGGGTCAGGAACATCTTCATCTGCTCGGGCGTCGTGTTCTGGGCCTCGTCGAGGATGATGAAGCTGTTGTTGAGGGTGCGGCCCCGCATGTAGGCGAGCGGCGCCACCTCGATGGTGCCCGTCTCCATGAGTCGCCGGGCCGCCTCGGGGCCGAGCATGTCGTACAACGCGTCGTACAGCGGCCGCAGGTACGGGTCCACCTTGGCCATGAGGTCGCCGGGCAGGAAGCCGAGCCGCTCGCCGGCTTCCACCGCCGGGCGGGTCAGGATGATGCGGTCGACCTGCTTGGCCTGCAGCGTCTGCACCGCCAGGGCCACCGCCAGGTAGCTCTTGCCGGTACCGGCGGGGCCGACGCCGAAGGTCACGATGTTGTCCCGGATGGCTTCGACGTAGCGTTTCTGGCCGCTGGTCTTGGGCCGGACGGACCGGCCCCGGGCGGAGCGCAACACCTCGGCGGTGAGCACCTCGGACGGCCGTTCGTCGGCCCGGACCATGTCGATGGTGCGGAACACCACCTGCGAATCGAGGTTGGTGCCCTGTTCGAGCAGCAGGCGCAGCTCGTCCACCAGCCGGGCCGCGACGACGGCGTCGTCGCCGGCGATGGTGAACTCGTTGCCCCTGGCGTGGATGGACGTGCCCTCGAAGGCGTCTTCGACCATCCGCAGGTGCTCGTTGAGCGGGCCAACCAGACGGGGCATCAGGTGGTTGGGGACGGTGACGGTGACGGTCGTGGACACGGGCGGGTTCACCACCAAGGTATCGCCTGGCCGACCCGCTTCTCAGGCAATCGGCTCCACCCCCGGCGGCCACCCCATCTGCTGGCCGCCGAGCACGTGCATGTGCAGGTGGGGGACGCTGTTGAGGGCGTGGGTTCCCACGTTGAAGACGATGCGGTAGCCCGACTCCGCGATCCCCTGAGCGGCGGCGGCGGCCTGGGCGGTCGTGAACATCTCGGCCAGGAGGTCGCCGTCGCCCGGCCCGATGTGCCCGGCGTTGGTGATGTGCCGGCGGGGGATGACCAGGAAGTGCACCGGGGCGGCCGGGCTGATGTCGAAGAAGGCGTAGGTAGTCGCGGTCGAGACCACCTCCTTCGACGGGAGCTCGCCGGCCACGATCCTGCAGAACACACAGTCGTCCATCGGAACGAAAGTACCCTCGTCGGGGTGGAAGGAGAAG
>DATGAX010000314.1:0-2571 GCA_035312965.1 Acidimicrobiales bacterium | reverse complement strand
CGACGCCTCCAGCAACGACCCCTGCCCGGCCGTCTCCCGCTCGATCCAGCCGTGCACCAGCGACCCGATCCGGGCCGCCGGCCGCAGGGGGCGGGGCCTGCGCTCCACCACGTCCCAGTAGCACTGGCGGGGGCAGCGGGCGTAGCTGACGAGGCCGGTCACGGCCAGGCGGGTCCGCGGTTGATCCGCCCTGGGAGGCGGATCGTCGAGAAGTCGCAGCTGGCCCGGCTCGTCCGACATCGCTACCAACGTACCGATCGACCACCTTTCGACGGCACCGGCGACCAGCGGCAAGAATCAACCCCCGTCGTCGCACCCCGGGCGAGAGCAGGCACATCCGGCCTGACGGCACCCCCGGGCCCCGACCCCTCGGGAGTCAAGCAATGAACATCGTCGTCTGCGTGAAGCAGATTCCCGATCCGGCCATGCCGGGTCAACTCGACCCCTCGACGAAGACCCTGAAACGCGAGGGCAAGCTCATCATGGACGAGTCCGACAGCTTCGGCGTCGAGATGGGCCTCCAACTGGCCGAGAAGGCGGGCGGGGGTGAGGTGACGATCGTGTCGATGGTCCCCTCCGCCGGGTTGCAAGGCATCCGTAGCGCACTGGCCATGGGGGCGGCCAAGGCCATCCTCGTCTCCGACGACGCGCTCTCCGGCACCGACGCGCTCGGCACGGCCAAGATCCTGGCCGCCGCCATCAAGCGGGCCGGCGACGTCGACCTCGTGCTCACCGCCACTGAGTCGACCGACGGCTACACCGGCACGGTCCCCGCCCAGGTGGCCGAGCTGCTGGGCTGGCCGTCGCTGACGTTCGCCCGGGCCGTCGACATCGCCGAGGGCAAGATCAAGATCGAGCGCCAGACCGAGAAGGGCTACAACGAGGTCGAGGCCTCCCTGCCCGCCGTCGTGAGCGTCACGGCCGGGGTGGTGGAGCCGCGGTACCCGTCCTTCAAGGGGATCATGGCGGCCAAGAACAAGCCGGTCGACGAGGTCAAGGTGGCCGACCTCGGGATCGACGCCGGCCAGGTCGGCTGGGCCGGCGCCCGCCAGGAGATCGCCGACGTCCGCCAGGCCGAGGAGCGCAAGGCGGGGGAGAAGATCGAGGACGAGGGCGACGCCCACGAGAAGATCGTCGCCTTCCTCGAGCAGCTCAAGGTCATCTGAGGGAGGACGGCACTGACATGGCACTCAACAAGGTATGGGTTTTCGCCGAGGCGGAGTCGCCGGGCAAGCCCACGTCGCTCACCCTCGAGCTGCTGACGAAGGCCCGGGAGATGGCCGGCACCGTCGAGGCCTTCTACGCCGGCGCCGATCCGGACGGGCTGACCGGCCCGCTGGGGGAGTACGGCGCAAGCACCGTCTACGCCCTCGACACCGGCGACTGCCTCATCGGGGCGCCGGCCGCCGCCGCCCTGGCCGAGCTGATCGGCGAACACCAGCCCGACATGGTGGTCTTCGGCGCCAGCTACGACGGCCGCGACGTCTGCGGCCGGCTCTCGGCCCGGATCGACCGGCCGGTGCTGTCCAACGGCATGACGTGGGACGTCGACGGCGACAAGGTCAACGTCGGTACGGCCATCTTCGGAGGCAACACGCTGGTCGACGCCGTCTTCACCACCCCGGCGCCGCACCTCGCCATCTTCCGGCCGAAGTCGTTCAACGCCGAGCCCGGCGGCGGCGGCCCGGCCCAGGTGGTGACGGCGAAGGGCGTCGACACCGGCCACGCCGGCGAGGTGACGATCCTCCAGGTCCACGAGGCGGAGCAGGAGGGCCCGAAGCTGGAGGACGCTGCCGTCGTCGTCTCCGGCGGGCGCGGCCTCGGCGGAGCCGAGAACTACAAGCTGGTGGAGGACCTCGCCAAGCTCCTCAAGGGCGCCGCCGGCGCCTCCCGGGCCATCGTCGACGCCGGCTGGGTGCCCTACTCCCGCCAGGTCGGCCAGACCGGCAAGACCGTCAAGCCCAAGGTGTACATCGCCGCCGGCATCTCCGGTGCCACCCAGCACATGGTCGGCATGAAGGGCTCCGACAACATCGTCGCCATCAACAAGGACGCGGAGGCCGCCATCTTCACGATCGCCGACCTCGGGATCGTGGGCGACGTCCACAAGGTGATGCCGAAGCTCATCGAGGCGCTCAAGGCCCGCCAGGGCTGAGGCGGCGCCCGCCGCGCCCCGACGCCGAAAACCACGCCGACGCCGAAGACCCCGCAGACGCGCCGAACCCCCGGTAGGGAGGGGACCGGGGGTTCAGCGGCTGCATGGGTGCTTGCTCGGTATGGAAACGCCGAGCCGGACGCCGGATGACGCGCTAGTCGAGAGTGATCTCCCCATTTGGGCAGATCCGGGCGTGGGCGTCGAGGCGGTCGCGCAGCTCGTCGATCTCGGCCAGCAGGCAGTCGAGGGCGATCTCGGTGGCCCGCAGCCGGGCTTCGAGCTGGTCTCGGGTCATGGGATTGTCCTCCCGGGGGTGCGGACGGACCATGGCGGCGGACGGGCTCTAGGCGGGAAGGGCGCGGGGTCGGGACCGGCCCCGGCGGCGCCGGCGGGTCAGCACGAGGAGCGCCAGCGCC
>DATGAX010000313.1:0-2767 GCA_035312965.1 Acidimicrobiales bacterium | reverse complement strand
CGTGGCGTTGAAGAAGGTGCTGCCGGCGAAGCCGGGGAAGCTGGGGAAGCACAGCTGGGCCTCCACCCCTTCGATGTCCATGTCCTTGACCCGTTCCTTGGGGTCGTAGCAGCCGGCCAGCATGTCGCTGTAGCGCACCGGGTCGACGCCGAAGTCCTCCCGCTGCTTGCCCGCGACGGCGTTGAGGCCGATGTTGAAGGCGCGGCGTCCCTCGAACTCCCAGACGTCGTTGCCCTCGTCGTCGCGGAAATTCCGGGGACCGGCCTCGAGGTACTTGGCCGGCAGACGGTCCTGCCAGACGCGCGGGTGCTCTATGACGTGATCGTCGACACTCACGATCTGTACGTCCGCGGGCATGGGCATGGCGCACTCCCCTCTCCGGTGTCCTGCTCCATCATGCCAGAATCGACGATGTTGTCAGATACGGAATTCCGCGGGAGGGCCTGTGCAGCTCGATGAGATCTCGTATGACGGGGTTGGCCAGGTGGCCGAGATCGTGCTCGATCGACCGGGCCAGCTCAACCCGATCGGCGCCCGGCCGGGAGGGACGCGTGACCAGATCCTGTGGGCGCTCGAGCAGGCGGAGGGCGACCCCGATATCGGGTGTGTCCTGATCCGGGGGGCCGGCCGGGCCTTCTCGGCCGGGGGCGACCTGGCCGGGAACGTCCCGCGCGAGACGGCCTTCGACCAGAACGAGTTCCTCGAGCGGTCCGACCGGTTCCACAATCGGCTCCGCCAGGCCAGCGTCCCCCTAGTAGCCGCCGTGCACGGCTACTGCCTGGGCGCCGCACTGCAGCTGATCGCCGTGTGCGACTTCGTCCTGGCCGCTCCGAGCGCCCGGTTCGGTGTACCGGAGGGCCGGCTCGGACTGGTCGGCGCGGCCCCCCTCGTACCGACAGTGGGGCGCCAGTGGGCCAAGTTCCTGGTGTTGACCGGGGAGCTGATCGACGCCGAGCAGGCCTGCCGTATCGGCCTAGTCCTCAGTGTCGAGCCCGAGGAGGAGCTGGTCGAACGGGCCCACGATCTGTGCGGCCGGCTGGCCCGCCTGCCGAGGCAATCCGTGCTGCTCAACAAGCGGATGGTCGACGCCGTGGCCGATGCGTCCGGGGATGCAGCCGGGCGTATCGCCGCGTCGGCTCACGACGCCGTCACCTTGAGCCAGAGCGACCACGCCACCGCCCCGGACGGTCGCACATTCGTGAGCATCCGACAGACCGAAGGAGTCGAGGGGCTGAAGAAGGCCCGGGAGGACCAATACAGCGGACCGTGGCTCAGGGAGCGTCCCGCTCAATAGATACTGGCCGTACCGCCGCCGTCGAGGTGGATGTTGATCCCGTTCATGAATTCGCCTCTGGGGCTCGCCAGCATGGCCACTGCGTACGCGACGTCCCCGACCTGACCGATGCGGTTGACCGTCTGGCCACACCCCTTGAGGATGTACTCGGCCGCCCGGTCGGTGTCCTCCCCCCAGCCCCGCTTGTCGGCGAAGACCTTCAGGAAGTCCATGAGGCCTTCGGTCATGATCATCCCGGGCGACACCGTGTTGACCGTGACCCCCGTACCTGAGAGAGCCTTGGACAGTCCCATCGAGAGGTTGACCATGGCCGCCTTGGCCGGCCCGTAGTCCGGCTGGGCGGAAGTGGGGATCATCCCGGCTCCACTGCCGATCTGGATGACCCGCCCCCAGCCTCGCTCCTTCATACCCGGGACGAGTCGATGGATCAGGCGGCCGGCGGCCACGACGTTTTTCTGGAACGTGGCGACCCACTCCTCGAGGGGCACCTGGAACCACGACTTGTTTTCGCCCTCTGAGGCGCCGCCGGCATTGTTGACGAGGACATCGATCCCCCCGAATGCCTCGATGGCGACATCGGCCACGTGCTCGGCCCCGTCATCGGTGGCCAGGTCTCCGATGGCGGAGACGACGGTCGCACCGGTCGCCGCCAGCTCGTCGGTGACCTTGGCCAAGCGGGCCTCATTACGCCCGTGAACGACCACATGGGCGCCCTCTTCGGCGAAGAGGCGGGCGATCCCGATACCGATCCCGGAGCTGCTGCCGGTGATCAGTGCTCGTTTGCCTTCCAGCTGAAGATCCATGGCATCCTCCGGGTTCGGTCGACCTGTCGGCCGGCGAGTGCTTCGATCAGGATTTCGGCGGCCGGTTGAGGAACGCCTCGACCTTGGCCTGGTAATCGGGTGACTGGAACAGCAACGTCTGGGTCACGCGGTCGAAATCGCGGGCGGTCCGCCGATCCACATCGGCGGACACGTCGATGGCGATCTTGGCCATACCGAGGGCCTCCCTGGGCAGCCCGGCCAGGCGGTCGGCGAACCGCCGCACTGACTCCACGAACTCGTCCCGAGGGTAGACGGCATGGACCAAGCCAATGGACATCGCCTGCGGCGCAGAGACCTTCTCGCCCGCCATCGCGATCCAACGGGCCCAATGGGGCCCGACCAGGCGGGTCAGCCGGCTGATCCCACCCGATCCGGGTATCACGGCCAGGTTGGCGACCTCGGGCAGAGCAAACGTGGCGTCCTCTGACGCCAGGCGGAAGTCGCAGGACACGCCCATCTCCACCCCGACGCCGAAGCAGTGTGACTGGGCCGCCAGCACGATGGGCTTCTCGACGTGCTCCATCTCGTCCCACAGGTCGTGACGGGCGTGAGCCCGGTACTGCCGACGCATGTTGGAGCCCCGGATGGTCCCGTCGGTCCCGCGGCCCAGATCCCCCTTCAGCGCGTTGATGTCGAGCCCCGAAGTGAA
>DATGAX010000312.1:0-3659 GCA_035312965.1 Acidimicrobiales bacterium | reverse complement strand
CCCAGGACGGCGTCGGTGTGCTCTCCCGCCCGGGCCGGCGGGCCGGCCACCTCGGCCGGCGTGCGGCTGAAGCGGGGGGCGGGGGCGGGCTGGAGGACCCCGTCGGGGGAGATGAAGGTGCGACGCGACGCGTTGTGGGGGTGGGCCGCCGCCTCGTCGGGGTCGAGCACCGGGGCGTAGCAGGCGTCGCTGCCTTCCAGGATGGCAGACCACTCGTCCCGGGTCCGGGTGCGGATCAGGGCGGCCATGCGCTCCTTCATGGCCGGCCAGGCGGCCCGGTCGTTCTGGTCGGGCAGCTCACCCCCGCCATCGGCGGCCAGGCCCGTCAGGCGCACCATCTCGGCGAGGAACTGCGGCTCGATGGAGCCCAACGAGATGTGCCTGCCGTCGGCCGTCTCGTACACCTCGTAGAACCAGGCACCGGTGTCGAGCAGGTTGGTCCCCCGCTCCCCCCACCCGCCGGTGTGGCGGAAGCCGTGGATCATGGCGGCCAGCAGGGCCGCCCCGTCGACCATGGCGGCGTCGATGACCTGCCCGTGGCCGGAACGGGCCGCCTCGAGCAGCCCGCACACCACCCCGAAGGCGAGGAGCATCCCCCCACCGCCGAAGTCGCCGACCAGGTTGAGCGGGGGTACGGGGGCCTCCCCTTGGCGACCGATCAGGTCGAGGGTGCCCGAGAGGGCGATGTAGTTGATGTCGTGGCCGGCGGTCGGGGCGTACGGGCCGTCCTGGCCCCACCCCGTCATCCGCCCGTACACCAGCTTCGGGTTGCGGGCCCGGCAGTCGTCGGGGCCCAACCCGAGGCGCTCCGTGACACCCGGGCGGAAGCCCTCGATCAGGGCGTCGGCCCGCTCGACCAGGCGTAGCACCGTCTCCCGCCCGTCGGGGTGCTTGAGGTCGACACCCACGGACCGGCGACCCCGGCCGAGCACGTCGGCCAGCGGCCGGCCGCCCCCGTCGCGCACCGACTGGGCCCGGTCGACGCGCACGACCTCGGCCCCCATGTCGGAGAGCATCATCCCGGCGAACGGCCCGGGGCCGATGCCGGCCAGCTCGATGATCCGGAATCCGTCCAAAGGGCCGCTCATGACCCGATCCTTATGCGCCGGGCAGTCCGGTCGCCATTTCCCCGAGCCGCTGCCGGGCCGCGCCGGAGCGGGCACCCCACCAGAACAGGTCGCGGCCGTCGACGAAGAGGACCGGCCCGACGCGCTCCAGCTCGGCCCGGTGCCTCTCCTTGAACGGGTACGGCTCGGACGGGGCCATCACCAGATCGGGACCCCGGGAGGCGGCATCCTCCAGATCGACCGTGGGGTACGGATCAGCGGCGCCGGCGTACACGTTCCGGAACCCGGCGGCGGACAAGACGGACGACCCGTACGTGGCTCCCCCGACCGTCATCCACGGCCGCCTCCAGATCGGCACGAACACCCGGTGGTGCGGCGGTAGGTCCGCAGGCGGGGCGGCGGGCGGCGGCGGAGCCACCCCGGCGGCGGCCGCGATGGCGCTGAGCGCCGGTTCCACATCCGCC
Source organism: Acidimicrobiales bacterium (assembly GCA_035312965.1). Taxonomy (GTDB): domain Bacteria; phylum Actinomycetota; class Acidimicrobiia; order Acidimicrobiales; family Palsa-688; genus JAKCDU01. The sequence continues at coordinate 2,128 of DATGAX010000312.1, read as the reverse complement.
ATCGCGCGGACCTGGGTGACGGTCACCTGCACCCCGGCCGAGGCCAGCCGCTCGGCGTCGGGCGCGCGGTTCTCCTCTTTGTCCATGAACACGACGTCCGGGCGCAGGGCGATGATGGCCTCGAGATCGGGATTCTTGGTGCCGCCCACCTGCTGGACGCCCGGCGCCTCGCAGAACCGGGTCACGGCGACGGGCACCACCCCCCACGCCAGGAGGGTCTCGGTGATCGACGGCACCAGGCTCACGGCCCGGATCACATCGGTCACATGCGGTCGAGCAGGTCGGCCTTCTTGGCCTCGAACTCCTCTTCGCTGATCACACCCCGCCGGCGCAGCTGGTCGAGCTGCTCGATCTGCTGCGGGATCCCGGGCGCGGGGGCGGGACCGCCCCGGGCCGCGGCCATCTGGGCGTAGATCTCGTTGTGGATCCGACCGGGGTGGGGAAGGTCGGGGAACACCTCCTGGCCGTCCCTGCCGGCCGATTCGATCAGCACGTCGCCGGCGCCGATGAGCCGCTCGAAGATGGACTGGCGGTAGCCGATGTCGGTCAACGCGGTCAGCGGGATCTCCCGCCCCGACCGGCCCAGGACGCCGCGCTGCTCCACGATCCGGGTGGACGTCACGATCAGGTGGGTCGTCACCCAGCGCAGGTAACGCAGGGTCAACCAGGCGGCCGCCACCACCAGGGCGGCCACCACCAGCCAGTCGGCCCACGAGGGGGCGCTCCGGACCAGGGCGGTGATGGCGCCGGCGATCACCACCGCCAGCACGAGTATGGGCCCGGCCAGGAACCACCAGTGCGGTCGCACGTCGAGCACCACCGATTCACCTGGGGCCAAGCGCTTCACACCCCCCACGCTATAGCTGGCCCGCCATCGCGTCTCGACGAGTCTTGACTTGCAACAGTGTGTTCGGGCACACTCCTGTCCATCGACGACTAAAACCCGGTTGCAGCGCCGGCAGGCTGGTTCGGGGGGATCGGCCGCCAGGCGCGCAACCGGGTCGTCGAGCCTGCGGGGCCCGTGGCCCGGGCCATCCACCATCTGGTCACACCCGGTTCGTATCTTCGAACACGTGATCGACGCGGCCGGCACGGAGGATCTGCTTTCGGGCCTCACCCCGGCCCAGCGGGCGGCCGTCGTGTCCGATGCCGCCCCCCTGTGCGTGGTGGCGGCGGCCGGGGCGGGCAAGACGCGGGTGCTCACCCGGCGCATCGCCTACCGGTGCCGGACGGGGCGGGCCGACGCCGGGCACACGCTGGCCCTGACCTTCACCCGCAAGGCGGCCGGGGAGCTCCAGGACCGTCTGGGCGGCCTCGGGCTGCGGGGAGGCGTCGTGGCCGGCACCTTCCATTCCGTCGCCATCGCCCAGCTGCAGAGGTGGTGGGCCGACCGGGGCCAGCGGCCACCGGCGCTGCTCGAGCGCAAGTCCCGGGTGCTGGGACCGCTCGTGGCGGCCCGCCCGGCCCTGGCCGCGGTGGCGCTGTCCGAGGTGGCGGGGCTGATCGAATGGGCCAAGGCCCGGACGGTGGAGCCGGACGGGTTCCAGGCCGCGGTCGCGGCGCGGGGCCGCCCCCTGCCGTCGGGGGTGGACGCCGCCGAGGTGGGCGCTCTCTACGCCCGCTACGAGCACGAGAAGCGCAAGCGGGGGCTGGTCGACTTCGACGACCTGTTGTCGCGGCTGGCCGCCGCCATCGAGTCCGACCCCGAGCTCGCCGGCGCCCAGCGGTGGCGGTGGCGCCACATCTACGTCGACGAGTTCCAGGACCTCAACCCGTTGCAGCACCGGCTGCTGGTGGCGTGGCTGGGCGCGTCGCGGGATCTGTGCGTGGTGGGCGATCCGCACCAGGCCATCTACGGCTGGAACGGCTCCGACCCCGGCCTGCTCGCGGCGTTCGCCACCCGGTGGCCGGGGGCGGAGGTCCTGCACCTCGACGCCAACCACCGCTGCCCCGAGCCGATCGTGCGGGCCGCGGCGGCGGTGCTGGGCGCCGAGGGGGCCCGGTTGCACGGGGTGGACCGGGAAGGTCCGGCGCCGGTAGTGGCCGGCTTCCACGACGAGCGGGAAGAGGCGGCCGCCATCGCCACCGCCTTCGCAGCCGCCCACCGCGACGGCCGGCGCTGGGGGCG
>DATGAX010000311.1:0-3450 GCA_035312965.1 Acidimicrobiales bacterium | reverse complement strand
TTCCTGCCCGCCTCCTTCCTCACCGGCTTCTTCGGCCAGAACTTCGGTTGGATGGTCGACCATCTGACGTCGTTCGGGGTCTTCATCGGCCTGGGTGTGGCCATGCAGGTGGTGCTGGCCATCGGCCTGTTGTCGTTCTTCCGCCATCGCGGCTGGCTCTCCGCCGACGCGACCGTCCCGTCGGTGGAGCCGGGCGCCGGCCCGGCCCGGCCCCGCCTGATGGCCGACCGTCGCTGGATGGTCGTGCACCCGCACACCCTGGGCGCCTCGGCCAACGCCGCCCCGCGTCCCGAGCCGGCCGGAGCCGGAGCCCTTGCCGCCGCCGGGCCGGGGGCCGATCAGAGCCGGTAGAGCCGGGCCGCGTTCTCGCCCATGACCTTGCGGCGCGTCTCGGGCCGCAAGGTCGACATCTTTTCGGCCATCGTCTCGAGCGGCCCGGGATACAGGCAGGTGGGGTGCGGGAAGTCGGTCTCGAACAGCACCCGGTCCTCGCCCACCGAGTCGAGCAGGCCCTGCACGTTGCCCCGGTTCTGCTCGAACCAGAACGTGGCGTACCAGTGGTCCTTGAAGTACTCCGACGGCATCCGCTGGAGCTCGGCCGCCTGCTTGGGGGCGTTCTCCCACAGCTCGTAGTCCATGGTCTCGAGGATGAAGGGCACCCAGCCCACGCCGCTCTCCACCGACACCATCTGCAGCTTCGGGTGGCGGTCGAAGATGCCGGCGAAGATGGTGTTGATGACGACCCGGGCGTTGTTGATGAACAGCATCGAGCCGCCGATGGCCGGCTTGACGTACTCGTCCTGCGACGGCCAGAAGTAGTTTCCGTAGAACGTCATGGCGGTGAGGCTGGCGCCGATGTGGAAGTGCACCGGCAGGTGCAGCTCGGCGCAGACCTCCCACAACGGATCCCACGCCCGGTTGGCCAGGTCCGGGGCGCCGAGGTCCTGGGGATCCGAGGTCATGTTGACACCGCGCATGTCGAGACCGGCGACGCGCTCGGCCTCTTTGACGCACGCCGCCACGTCCCAGGCCGGCAGCACCGGCATGGGCAGGAAGCGGCGGCCGGAGTCGGCCTGGATCTCGGCCATGGCGTCGTTGTAGATCTCGACGCAGGCCCGCCGGAGGGCCTCGTCCGCAGTGGCGTTCGCCAGTCCCTGACCGCCGAGGCCGATGGAGTTGGGGAAGAGCACCTGGGCGTGGATGCCGCACTCGTCCATGACCTGCAGGCGCGCCTTCGGATCCCAGGCGGCGCGGTGGATGCGGTCGATGCCCCAGACGATCATGGACTCGGAGAACGGGAACTTCTCGCCGTCGGTGTCGATCACCCCGCCCCCGCCGGCGAACCCGAGCGGCGTGCCGTCGACCACCCACGTCGGCTGGCCGTCGATCTGCTCCACGTGCGGGACCCGGTCCCGGTAGGCGGCGGGCGCCCGGCTGGTCCACAGGTCGTGGGCCTCGGTCATGTGCGTGTCGGCGTCGATCACGCGGACGTCCTCGAATGCGCTCCTCGACGGTGCCGGCACGGCGTTCCTCCCCCTGGTGTCCTATGAGGAAAAATAGCATCGCTGACGCGCGTGTCACTTTCGGACAGGAGGAACTCCCCTTGAGAGAGATCGGCCACTGGATCGGCGGTGGTCCGGCCGCGGGAACGTCGGGGCGGACGGGTCCGGTGTTCGACCCCGCCACCGGGACGGAGACGGGGCGGGTGGCGCTGGCGTCGGCCGCCGAGGTGGACGGGGCGGTGGCATCGGCGCGCCGGGCCTTCGAGGAGTGGCGGGCGGTTCCCCTCGGGCGGCGGGCGTCGGTCATGTTCCGCTTGCGGGAGATCCTGGACGCCGGCCGGGACGACCTGGCCCGGGCCGTGACGGCCGAGCACGGGAAGGTGCTGGGCGACGCGGCAGGGGAGGTCGACCGGGGCCTCGAGAACGTGGAGTTCGCCTGCGGCCTGCCGCACCTCCTCAAGGGAGCCCACTCGAGCGAGGTGGCAGGCGGCGTCGACGTGCACACGGTGCTGGCCCCGCTCGGCGTGGTGGCCGGGATCACGCCGTTCAACTTCCCCGTCATGGTGCCGCTCTGGATGATGGCCAACGCGCTGGCGTGCGGGAACGCCTTCCTGCTCAAGCCGTCGGAGCGGGACCCGTCGGCGTCCCTGCTATTGGCCCGGATGGCGGCCGACGCCGGGTTCCCGGCCGGCGTGGTCACGGTCGTGCAGGGCGACCACGAGGCGGTCGACGCCCTGCTCGCCCACCCGGGGGTGGCGGCCGTCTCGTTCGTAGGCAGCACCCCGGTGGCCCGCCACGTGTACGAGACCGGTTCCCGCCACGGCAAGCGGGTGCAGGCCCTGGGCGGGGCCAAGAACCACATGGTGGTGCTGCCCGACGCCGATGTCGACGCGGCGGCCGACGCCGCCGTGTCGGCCGGGTTCGGATCGGCGGGCGAGCGGTGCATGGCCATCTCGGTGCTGGTGGCGGTGGGCGACGTGGCCGACCGGCTGGTGTCGGCCATCGAGGCCCGCATCGCCTCCGTCGTCATCGGGCCCGGGGCCTCGACCGGATCCCAGATGGGGCCCCTGATCACGGCCGCCCACCGCGACCGGGTGGCCGCCTACGTGGCGGGGGCGGCATCGGAGGGCGCCCGGGTGGTGGTGGACGGGCGGTCGGCGCGCTTCGACGAGGGCTTCTTCCTCGGGTGCTCGCTCGTCGACGACGTCAAGCCCGGCATGCGGGTCTACGACGACGAGATCTTCGGGCCCGTGCTCTCGGTCGTCCGGGTGGCCACGTACGCCGACGCCGTCGCCCTGGTCAACGCCAGCCCGTACGGCAACGGCGTGGCCGTCTTCACCCGCGACGGCGGGGCGGCCCGCCGCTTCGAGCAGGAAGTCGAGGTGGGGATGATCGGCGTCAACGTCCCGATCCCGGTGCCCGTCGGCTACCACTCCTTCGGGGGGTGGAAGGACTCCCTCTACGGCGGCAGCGCCATGTACGGCCCGGAGGGCATCAGGTTCTACACCCGGCCCAAGGTGGTCACATCACGCTGGCCCGACCCGGCCACCTCGGCCGTGGACCTGGGCTTCCCTAGGAGCCGATGAGCTCGTCACTCCATTCGAGGAGCTGGGGGACGAGGAGTGGCCACCGCACGAACAGCCCGTCCTGGGCCGCCATCCGCTCGATCCACTCGTCGTCGCCCCAGGGCGGCTCCACCAGGCGGGCGGTCGGGATCAGCCGGGCCAGCTCCTCCGACGTGGCCCGGGTGTGGTGCACGTCGCGGGGCCCGCTTCGGAAGACCAGGGTCGGGACGGCCAGCGCGGCGGCCTCGGCGTTCCGGACCCCGGGCACCAGCTCTCCTTCGCGGGGGTAGTAGGCGAGCATCCACCGCTCGAGGGTGGCGATGAACTGAGCCGGATCCAGGTCGAGCATGCGCTTGCGGTTGTCGGGGTTGCGCTCGAGCACC
>DATGAX010000310.1:0-3227 GCA_035312965.1 Acidimicrobiales bacterium | reverse complement strand
GTCCTCGTCGTCGGACAAGCCGGCCATGGCCTTGAGGTCGGCGCCGGAGGAGAAGTTGCCACCCGCGCCGGTCAGGATGATGCAGCGGATGTCGTCGTCGGCCGCCGCTTCGGCGTAGCACTCGACGAGGGTCACGAGCATCGTCCCGCTGAACGCGTTCATGCGCTTGGGCCGGTTGAGGGTGAGGATCATGGTGTGGTCCTCGCGCTCCACGATTATCTGGGGCATTGGGTCCTTTCGGGTTCAGCCGGCGGTGATGTCGCCGCCCTCGAGCATGGTCATGAAGTTGCGCTCCTCCGACAGTCGGGCGATACGCCAGCCGTCAGGCGTTCGGGCGAGCTCGTGGTGGTACCACAACGAGCACACCATCACCTTGGCGTCGCGGCCCGACCCTAGGAGCATCGGGTTGTGGCACGGTGTCACCGACGTGGCCCGGTCCCCGTCGACGGTGATGGCGGGGAGGCCCAGCATGTGCTGAGTCTTGGTGAAGATGGGCATGGACTCGGCCAGGAACTTCTTGGTCGCGGCCAAATCGCCGGCGGTGCCGCCGAAGACGGTGTAGTCGATGAATGCGTCGTCGGTGAAGAGGGCGTCGAAGTCGTCCCACCGCTGCTCGTCGAGGGCCCGGGTGTAGCGCACGACCAGGTCGGCGATCTCGGCCCGGTCCGACATCTCCTGGAGGTCCACCGCTACTGCTCCTCCTGCATGCCCGACCCGACCGCCTGGGGGTCGCGGATGAGATGTTTCATGACCTTGCCGGCCGCGTTGTGAGGAAGCGAGTCCACCACCTCGAGGAGCGCCGGCACCTTGAACGCGGCCAGCGCCGACCCGACCCAGTCGCGCATGCCGGCCAAGTCCAGCGACGGCCCGGGATGCAGCACCACGACGGCCTTGACCTCCTCGCCCAGGATCCGGTCGGGGACGCCGACCACGGCCACCTCGGCCACCGAGGGATGCTCCATCAGCCGGTTCTCGATCTCGATCGGGTAGATGTTCTCGCCACCGCGGATGATGAGCTCGGCGCCCCGGCCGTCGAGGTACAGCAGCCCCTCGCGGACGTGGCCCAGCTCTCCGGTGTGGTACCAGCGATCGGCGTCCAGCGCCCGCTCGGTCGCCTCCGGATTGGACCAGTAGCGCAGCAGGTTGGACGGACCTCGCAGCCAGATCTCCCCCACTTCACCTTCTTCCAGGATCCGGCCCGACGGGTCCCGGACCGAGATCGAGTAGCCCGGCACCGGAGCGCCCACCGCGTCCGGGTGCTCTACGGCGGCCCTCCCGTCCTGGTGGGTCCCCGCCCCGCACGTCTCGGTCATCCCGTAGCCCGTGCCCATCCGCTCGAGGTGGGGCAGCTTCTCCCGCACCCGCTTCCACAGCTCGGGTTGGAACGTGGCCCCTCCGCCACCCACCCGCCTGAGGGTCGACAGGTCGAACTGGTCGAAGCCGGGATGCTCGAGCAGCCGCCACAGTTGCGTCGGCACGAGCGACCACGCTGTCGCCCCGTGGCGCTGTGTCATCTCGAGTTGCACCTCCGGATCCCATCGCCCGGGGGGCGGGTAGGCGATGGTCATGCCCATCAGGGCTCCGCCGATGAGCGCGACGGAGAAGCCGGATATGTGGAACATGGGGGAGACGCCGATGCTGCACCCGGGGCCGAGGGGACCGCCTGGCGCCCCCGGGGGGGTAGAAGCCGGTTCCAGCAATGCGCCCACCGCGCCCTGCAGGGCGGCCTGCATCATCATGTGGACGTGGGCCCGATGCGACAGGACGGCGCCCTTCGGCCGGCCCGTGGTGCCGCTGGTGAACAGGATGACGAGCGGGTCGTCCTCTCCGATCGCATCGGGCGGCAGGCGGGTCCCGGCGCCCTCCGCTTCGAGGGCGGCCAGCTCGTCCTCGAAGCACACGACGGGTGCGGCCACGTCGTGGCCGGTCAGCCGGTCCAGCCGCTTGCGGTCGCCGAGGATCACCTTCGGGTCGGTCAACTCGATCCCGTGGCGCATCTCCGGCCCGGTCCACCATCCGTTGAGCTCGACCACGGTCGCTCCCAGGCAGACCGCGGCCCATGCGGCCAGGGCGTGGCCCTCGCAGTTGGCCGCCACCACCGCCACCCGGTCCCCGGGGCCCACGCCGTAGCGCTTCTGCAGGGCGGCGGCCACGGCGCTGACCGGTTCGAGGAGCGACCGGTGGGTGAAGGTCCGCTCCGGGAAGATCAGGAAGGGCTGGTCACCGAAGCGGTCGCCGGCCGTCTCGAGGACCTGGCGCATGTTCCCCGGCCGGCGGGCGAAGACCTTCATCGGGACGCCGAGAACGTCCTCTTCGACCATCTCGAACGGAGCTCCCGGGCCGGTGAGCGAGGCCCGGGCCGCCTCGGGGAGGCGTTCGTCCTCCGACCAGGTGAGCAGGGCAGTGGTGCCCACGGATGCCCCCATCAGGCCTGCGAGCCGGGCAGGGCCAGGATGCGGGCCGCGTTGTCGTGCAGGAATTTCGGCCACACGTGGTCGCGCAGCGGCACGCCGGGCAGCTCGGACATGATGCGGTCGAGACTCAGCCCCATCGGGTAGTAGCCGGCGTACAGCACCTTGTCCGCTCCTCGGGTGTTGGCGTAGTCGATGACGGCCTTCGGGTAGTACTTCGGGGCGAAGGCGGACGTGCAGTAGTGCAGGCCCGGCCACTTCAGCATCAGCTTGACGGCCAGCGCCTCCCAGGGCTCGCACCCGTGCATGGTCACGAAGGTCAGGTCGGGGAAGTCGTACATGACCTCGTCGATCAGCTCGACGTGCTGGCACATGCCCTTCAGGCGGGGGCCAGGGATGCCGGCGTTGACCCAGACCGAGAGCCCCAGCTCCACGCACTTGGCGTAGATCGGGTACATCTTCTTGTCGTTGATCGGGACCTGAGGGAACGTCCCGGCCGGGAACACCGATACCGCCCGCGTGCCGAACTCCTCGTGGTCGGACACGATGCGCCGAAGCGCCTTCATGCCGTCGTTGGGATCGACCGAGGTGCGTCCCACGAACCGGTCGGGGTGCTCCCACAGGGCCCGGTCGTGCATCCCGTCGCGGGTGGTGCCGATGACGCCCACCGTGACGTGGTGGCGGTCCATCTGCGCCAGCGTGGTCGCCACCGGGTCGCCGTCGGCCTGCTGCCCCTCGGGCACGTCCTTGAACATGTACTCCGCCGGGAAGCGCATCTTCTCCTTGGACTCGGTGTCCTTGGTCTGGCGCCGGATG
>DATGAX010000309.1:0-9094 GCA_035312965.1 Acidimicrobiales bacterium | reverse complement strand
GGAGGCGGTCGACGCAGTGGGCGGCCGGGCCCAGGATTCCGAAGCGGTCGGCGAAGGCGGGGTCCAGTGTGCCGGCCTGGCTGGAGCCGGCCCGGGTGTGGTCGTTCATGTCGTAGGCGGCGTGCAGGCGGGTGAGCTGGGCCCGGCTGGCCTCGTCCATGTCGGCCCGCACGCGGCCGTCCATCACCGAGAAGCGGGCGAAGGTGGCCAGGCTGCCGGCCGCCAGTTGCCGGGCCGTGTCGGCATCGTCGTCCACCACGACGTTGACGAAGGCGCCGATCGGCACGTCCGGATCGACCGAGCGGACCAGGGCCACGGCGGCCGCCACCCGGTCAGGGTCGGCGCCCACGGCGAGGAGCACCCGGTCGGCACCGGCCGCGGCCAGGGCGAGGGCCCGGGGACCGGTCGCCGCCACCTCTACGGGCACCGGCGGCAGGGCCGGGTCGAGCCACTCGACCCACCGCATCCGGCTGTCGGCCGGACCGCCGGCCAGGCCCAGCGAGGAGACCGGCCGGGCCCCGTCACGGTGGTAAGGGGCCAGCTGCTCGAAGGCGACCGGCCGGCCCCGCAGATAGGCCCGCACCACGGCGACGTAGCGCTCGAGCTCGGCCGGCGGGGCCGGGGCCAGCCCCAGGTGGGCCAGGGCCGAGTCGCCCCGGCCGATGCCCAGAACCGCCCGGCCCCCCGATAGGTGGTGGACCGACGCGATGGCGGCGGCGGTGGCGGCCGGATGGCGGGTGGACGGGTTGGTCACCCCGGTACCCAGCCGGAGGCGGGTCGTCGCCAGGGCGGCCGCGGTCAGGTTGACGAACGGGTCGCAACTGAGGTTCTGAGAGTCGACGACCAGCAACCCGTCCCATCCGGCCTGCTCAGCCGCCACCGCTTGGCGCTGCACGGAGTGAGGCGCCCCCGCCCCCATCGTCCACACCTCGAGGGGACCGGAGCCGGGCATCAGGGCTCGGAGCCGACCCGCAGCCGGCTGGCCGACCGCTTCTCCTCCCAGTGGCTCCGGTTCCGGAAGTACGGCGGCCGGTCGGTGAGCACGCTCGTCTCCAGCCACAGCCGCTTGAGGTGGCGGATCCGCCCGTGCGACCGGTCATCCTCGTAAGCGGTGCGGCCGTGGAGCACGTGGTAGTTGTTGATGAACTGGATGTCGCCCGGCCGCAGCTCCATGAGCACGTGGTTGTCCGGCTCGTCGGCCATGGTCTCCACGGCCCGCAGCGCCTGGCGCTGAAGATCGGTCAGCCGGGGTGCATCGGCATGGCGCTGCGACGCCCAGATGTAGCTCGGTATGCACCGGACGAACAGCCGGTCCGCCCACTCGGTGAACACTGGCACCGAGTAGAACGGCTGCGTTCCCTCCGCCTGCTCGCCGCGGGTGTCGTACGGATACGGCTGGTACAGCGCGGCGGCCAGTTCCGGCTGCTCGGCCACCAGCCGGTTGTGGATGCGGACCGAGTTCGACACCGCAGACAGGCCGCCGGCCCGCCCGTCGGCGAGGCACATGAGGCCCACCAGGTCGGAGCCGTCGCAATGGAAGGGCAGGGCGATCCCACCCAGCTCGTTGCCTCGTGCGGTCGGGTCGTCGATCGACTTGGCCTGGTCCGTGACGTCGCCCAGCACGTGGCCGTGCTTGTTCTGAGCCCATGGCGCACCGAGGTGAGTGCCGATGCCCCAGTACAGGATCTCCATCTCGTCCACGCTGTACGCCGCCCGGTCGATGCCCCGGATGCGCACGAACCCCCGGCCGTCGATCAACTCCTGCTCGATGCCGGCCAGGCGCTCCGAGAGGTGGGGGAGAGGGAAGTCCTCCCGCCCCAACTCGAGGACGTCGGACGAGCGGCGGAGGGCGTGGCGCAGGGCGGCGTCCAGTTCCTCGAGCTCGCCCCCCGCCAGGAGCTCCGTCCATAGGGTCTCGTCGGCCACCTGCCCGGCCGTCCACTCGCAGTGCGGCTCGAGGATGCGCGGTTGATGAGTCGTGCCGGCCATACCGTCCACCTCCTGGGCTGTGCACCCGTGAGTGTGCCAGCTGCGGCCCGAGTGGTACCACCCCCGGATCAACGCCTCCGAGGTCGCCCCCGACCGGTGGGGCCCGTCCCGGCGGTCAGGTCGTCGGGTCCTGGGAGACCTCGCCCCGCCACGCGCCGGACTCGGCCGGGCGGCTCTCGATGTACTCCTTGAAGCGCTCCAGGTCGCCGTGGAGGCGGTGTTGCACCACGCCGAGGGCGTCGCCCGCCTTCTCCACCACGCCCTCGGGCTCGAGCTCCATCTGGAGCATCACCTTCGTGCGGCCCTCGGCGAGGCGGTGGAAGGTCACGACTCCGGAGTGCGTCGTGCCGTTGGTGGACTTCCATGCCACCCTCTCGTCCGGAATCTGCTCGGTGATCTCGGCGTCGAACTCGCGCCGTGCTCCCGCCGTCTTGGTCACCCAGTGCAGGTGGAGGTCGTCGAGCTGGGTCACCGATTCGACGCCATCCATGAAGTGGGGGAAGCTCTCGAACTGCGTCCACTGGTTGTACACGGTGCGGACCGGGCGGTCCACCTCCACCGAAGTCTCGTGCGCCACTGCTGTCATACCTCCCTGGTCACAGGTCGCGTTCCTGCGCCGAATTCACCGATACCCAGAGGCGCCGGCGCGAATCGGCGGCCAACGCGGGTAGCGGGATGGGCGATGGACTGCATCTCCGACCTGGACGGCCTGGCCGATCTGGTGCGCAAGCACCCCGACCTCTACCTGCGCTGGTCGGCCGGCCCGGACGCGGACGCCCGGGAGACCAGCCGGGACGAGCTCACGGGAGTGGAGCTGCCGGGGCTCTCGGCCAACGCCCTGGCCGTCCCGCTGTGGTGGCGGGACCGCCCGGTGCGGGCATGGGTGGCCCGGCGCCTGTACGACTACGAGCACCTGCAGCGCCGCCGCGCCGGAGCCCGGCCGTGGGTGCTGTCGGGCCGCGAGTGCGGGCGCGGCCCCGACAACGAGCCTCTGGTCACCGACGTCAGCCCAGTGGCGTGGGTCGCCCCTGAGGTGGCCGACGAAGCCCGTCGGGTCATCGAAGCCATGCCGGCCGACTGGGGCTCGCTGGACCGGACGGGTAGTAACGAGACATGACGGACACATCGGCGGACCCCCCGGAGGGGACCGAGCGCTTCGAGAACCTCGACGAGGCCTTGGACGAGACGGATCTGCCCGGTCACGGGCAGGGTCCCGAAGGCGGCCGCGACATCGATTCCGATCTGGTCGTCGATCAGGAGGCCCTGCGCGAGGTGGGTGCCGACCTGGACGACCCGGATCGCATGTCCATCCTCGACGGCGGGATGGACGACCCCGACGGTTCGGGCCCACCGCCCGACCCGGAGCCGCCCGAGTCCTCCGAAGCAGAGGTTTCCTCCGAGGCAGAAGGTGACGAGCCGGGCCTCACCGATCCGGAGTCGATCGTCGCCGCCAACGATGCCGAGCTCGAGATCACCGAGATCGACGCCACCGAGATGGATCAGGTGCCCGACGACGCCCCCGGTACCGACTCGGCCCGCTGGTAGGACCTCGGGCGCCGCCGCCGCCACCGGTCCCGTGTCCGGTCCACCGGTCCGACGAGCCGTGCCGTCATGCGGGCCGCCCGGCCCGCCCCGACGGCGTGGCGGTGCGGGCGGGTGGGCGCCTTCGACCGGGCCCGCTCGAGTCGGGCGCCCAGCTCCGCCAGCTCCTCGACCGTGAGCCGGGCCGCCAACGCCGGAAGGATCGTCGCCTCCTCGGACTCCATGTGCGTGCGTGCCAGCCTGGCCAGCTCGGCCAGCCACCCACGCCAGGCCTGGTCCCGGTAGGGATACACATCCAGGTCGGCCGCGACCTCCGTGATCCGTCCATGCTCCGAGAGCAGATGGTCGTACTGACGCCCGCCGTCGAGGAGACGGAGCCGGACCACCGGGTAGAGGTGCTGGCGCTCTATGGCGTCGTGCACAGACAGCTCGCGGATCGCCTCCCGCACGAGGGCGTCGTCCGGGTCCGGCTGCTCGTCGATCCGGGCCAACAGCCGCTGGATCCGCTCGTGATCACCGGTCAGGACCGCCACCGCGTCGGGCCCGTCCGGTCGGGTCGATCCGGCGCCGCCCCGACCGGGGCGGCGCTTGAGGTCGCGCAGGTGGTCCATGACCATGGCCGGCGCCCCCGCGGTGGCCAGCCCGAGGGGCCGGTCGGGGCCGCCCGGATGGGGCCGGGTCGGCCCCACTCGGCGGACCACCCGGTACCGGAGGCCGGCCATCACGTCCCAGACCCGCGTCGAATGCTTCTGCATCTGAGGAATGACGACCTGCTCCTCGAACTCCGCGTGGTCACCGGCCATGATCCGCAGTTGCCGGCACGCCTCGCCGATCTCGGCGTCGGATCGCGCCGCCCGGGCCATGTCCAGCACAGCCTTGAGGTCGCCCTCCGCCTGCAGGGCCGAATCGGCCACGGCCGAGCCGCCCGGCAGCCGCCGGCGCACCTGGGGCCAGAGCACCAGCTCCTCGGCCGCCTCGTGACGGGAGGCCACGGACACCAACCGGTCGAACAGGTACCGCCTCCCCTCGTGGTCGTAGCCGGCCTGCCCGGGCGGTCGCTCGAGACGGTCGAGGAGAGAATTGATCTCACGGTGGTCCTGGCGCACGAGCTCGGTTATCCGCACGAAGCCGATCTACCCGGGTATGACCACCGCATGCAGAAGGACGCCTCACACCTCTCCGACGAGCCGGATGGATCCGATTCGGACGCCGAATTGGTCCGTCGGCTGCGGGACGACGAGCGCCGGGCCCGTCCGGCGGAAGCGATCGAGGAGAACGCCCCCGTCGATCTGGAACGCATCGGAGACGACGAGTTCCGACCCACCCAGGGCAACTGAGTCCGCAAAGGCGTGGCCCGCACCCGCCGGTCCGACTGCCATGGTCCGGGGATCCGGCGGGTCCGGCGGGGCCGAGGCTTCTCGTACCACCGGGCGGACGGCACCGCCGTCACCGAGCCCGATGTCCTGAGCCGGATCCGTGATCTCGCCATCCCGCCGGCCTGGCGGGACGTCTGGATCTGCCCTTGGCCCAACGGCCACATCCAGGCCGCCGGCACTGACGACGCCGGCCGGCGTCAATACCTCTACCACGCCGATTGGAGGCGCCGACGGGACGCCGAGAAGTTCGCCCGCGTGCGCAGCTTCGGCCGTGCCTTACCGGACCTGCGCCGGGCGGTCGAGTCCGACCTGCGGGCTGGAGGCCTCGAGCGGCGCACGGTGCTCGCCGCCGCCGTGCGGCTCCTCGACGCCGGGTGCTTCCGCGTCGGGGGGGAAGAGTATGCGCAGGCCAATGGCACCTTCGGCGTGGCCACGTTGCGCAAGGACCACGTCAAGATACGCGACGGACGGCTCCGGTTCGATTTCGAAGGCAAAGGTTCGAAGCGCCACCAGGTCGAGTTGCGCGACGATCTGCTCGCCCCCGTGGTGGCGCAGCTCAAGCGGCGCCGCGGTGGCGGCGCCGACCTCCTGGCGTGGAAGGAGGACGGGCGCTGGGTTGACGTCCGCTCGTCGGACGTCAACGACTACATAAAGGAATTGAGCGGGGGCGAGTACACGGCCAAGGATTTCCGGACGTGGGCGGCCACCGTCGCCGCCGCGGAAGGCCTGGCCGAGCAGGCCCACGCCGGTACCCGATCGACCAAGAAGGCGGTCGCCGAGGTCATGCGCGACGTGGCCCGGGTGCTGGGCGACACCCCCGCGGTGACGCGCCGGTCCTACGTGGATCCGGCGGTCATCGACCGCTTCCTCGACGGGACCACCATCCGCGCCGCCGCCCGCCGGTCGCCGGCCGTGGAATCGGCCGTTCTCGAACTTCTCGACCAAGAAGGCTGAATCTTCTTCTCCCTCGGTGGGTACCAACACTTCGACGCGCCGTTGGCTCGGCCACGAGCCGGCGAGCCCCCCACGGCCCGCCTCACCAGCCCACCCCCACGACCCGCCCGCTCCCGACGGAAAGGTTCATATCGAGCCGCATCGCGGGTGCCGGATCCCGGGCCGTCGTCCCACCGCCGCTTGGACCAGATCGTCCGCCCTCGCCCCGTACATCGCCTTCGCCGTCGCCCGAACCGCCAGGAAAGGAGCGCTTCCCATGAGCACCGTCCAGGACGACACCAGCACCCCCGAGTTCGCCCACGCCGTGCGCGGATATGACCGGTACCAGGTCGACGACTACGTCCAGCGCCTGAACGAGTGGGGCACCGAGGCCCAGACCCGGGCCATGGAGTCCGAGCGCACGTGCCAGGCCTACGCCAAGGAGATCAGCGCGTTGCGCGAACGGGTGTCCGAGCTCGAGTCGGGTCAGCCCCCGTCGGCCCAGGCCACTCTCAAGGAGGCATCGGAGCGAGCCGCCGCGTCGTTGACGGCTGCCGTCGAAGAGGCGGCCGAGATCCGCGGCCGGGCAGAGGCTGAGGCCGAACGTACGGTGATCGACGCCCGCCGCACCGCGACCGAGACCGTTTCATCGGTACAGAAGGCCGTGAGCGGGCTGCGCGAAGAGGTCGTGCGGGAGCGCCGGCAGGCCCGCCAGCAAGTCGACCATCTGCTCGAGGAGGCCAAGGCCGAGGCGGAACGCATCCGCCGGCAGGCCGCCGAGACCGCCGAGGCCGCCATTGGCGAGGCCGGCGGCGAGGCCGCCCGGTTGGTGGCCGAGGCGGAGCAGGGGATCCGGCGCCTCCAGGCGGAGCGCGCCCGGATAGTTGACGAGCTCAACCACCTGCGCGGGGCCATCCAGACGCTCATCACGGCCGCCGGGCCCGAGCTCGCGGGAGGTGCCCCACCTGACCGCGGACAGCCCGCGGAGTAGAGCTGACCGGCGCCAAAGAGCCTGATACCCCTGGGGGGTATACACTGAAAGTGTGCCCGGGTACGCCGAGGAGAAGGACGCTGTGCTGCGCCGGTTGCGGCGCATCGAAGGGCAGGTCCGCGGGTTGCAGCGGATGGTCGGGGACGACGCGTACTGCATCGACGTCCTGACCCAGGTCTCGGCGGCCACCAGGGCTCTGGAGTCGGTGGCCATGCAGCTCCTCGGCGAGCACCTGGCGCACTGCGTCCGGGACGCCGTCGCTCACGGTGGCCCCGAGGCCGACATCAAGGTGGAGGAGGCTCGCCGGGCGATCGAGCGCCTGGTGCGATCGTGACCGCGGTGCTCGTCACGGCGCTCAGCGCGGGGCACCTCTTCACGGACCTCGGCCGCTCGCTGCGGGAAGGCTTCTTCATGTTCTGGGAGACTCTCTGGCCGCTCGTTCTCGGATTCGGGCTGTCGGGAGCGGTGCAGGCGTTCGTGTCGCGCGACCGGATGCAGCGCACGCTGGGGAACCACCGGCCCGCCGCCGTGCTGCGGGCAACCGGCTTCGGGATGGTCTCGTCGTCCTGCTCCTACGCCGCGTCGGCCATGGCCAAGTCGCTGTTCGCCAAGGGCGCCGACTTCATCTCGGCCATGGTCTTCATGTTCGCCTCCACCAACCTCGTCATCGAGCTCGGGGTGGTGCTGGTGATCCTGATGGGTTGGCAGTTCGCCGCCGCCGAGTTCGTGGGCGGCCCGATCATGATCCTGCTGCTGGCCGCCTTCGGAGGGCTGGTGCTGCGGCCCGCCCTGACGGAACCGGCCCGCCGCCGGCTCATCGCGGTGGACGCGGGCGGTGGCCACGATCACCTGCCTCTGTCGGGTGTAACCGGAGGCCGCCAGGCGGAGCTGGACGGCCAGAGCTGGCGGGGCAAGCTCTCGTCGCCGGCCGCGTGGTCCGACGCGGCCGGCTACACCATGTCCGATCTCACCATGCTGCGGCGGGAGCTGGTCATCGGCTACGTCGTAGCCGGCTTCCTCGCCGTTCTGGTCCCGGTGAGCTGGTGGAACGCCGTCTTCCTCCGGGGGCACGGCATCTGGACCTCGATCGAGAATGCCATCGTCGGGCCGGTGATCGCCTTCCTCAGCTTCGTCTGCTCGGTCGGCAACGTGCCGTTGGCGGCGGCCCTGTGGAAGGGGGGCATCAGCTTCGGAGGCGTGGTCAGCTTCATATTCGCCGACCTGCTCGGAGCCCCTCTGGTGCTCATCTACCGCCGGTACTACGGGGGACCCCTGACGGCCCGCCTCGTGGCTCTCTTCTGGGCGGTGATGGCGGGCGCCGGTCTGGCCGTGCAGGCCGTCTTCTCGGCCGCCGGGCTGGTCCCGCACCTCCGTTCGGCCCGCATCGCCGTCACGGCGTTCCACTGGAACTACACCGGCATCCTCGACGCGGTCTTCCTGATCGTGTTCGCCGGCCTCTACTGGCTCCATCGCCAGCGTGACCGTGTGGGCGGCGGGGCCGGGTACGCCGTCGACCCGGTGTGCGGGATGCAGGTGCGCACCGCTGAGGCCCCCGCCCACCGTCGCCGCCGCGGCCAGGAGTTCTGGTTCTGCTCCGACCATTGCGCCGAGCGGTTCGAGAAGGCGGGGTCGGGCCGCCGCACCTAGCGGCGGCGCGCCTGGGGCGGGCCGCCGGCGAGCACCAACTCGGCGAGCAGGGCCCTCACCCTTCCGTCGATGTCATCGACGATCGGGCGCACCTCTTCGACCGGCAGGCCGGCGGGATCACGCAGCTCCCAGTCCAGGTACCGCTTGCCGGGATGGAAGGGGCAGGTGTCCCCGCACCCCATCGTGACGACCACATCGGCGGACCTGGCGTCGTCGTCGGTCAGACCCTTGGGGAACTCGAGGGACGGGTCGAGGCCGCGCTCCTCGAGCACGGCCACGACGGACGGGTTGAGCTGGGTGCCCGGCTCCGACCCGGCCGACCGGACCTCGACGCGGCCGGCCGCGTAGTGCTCGAGCAGCACTTTGGCGGCCAGGCTGCGCCCGCTGTTGTGGATGCAGAGGAACAGCACGAGGGGGCGGTCGCTCACGGCACCTCCTCTGTGGGCACGCCTTCGGGGTGGGGCAGGACGACCCGGGCCGCGGCTACCGGGCCGAGCGAGGGGTACAGCACCCGGATGACCGCCACCGCCAAGATGCCCCCGACGAGTTGCGCCGCGATGAAGGCCGGTGCCGAGGAGGGCGCGATGCCGGCGAACGAGTTCGAGAACATGCGCCC
>DATGAX010000308.1:0-3301 GCA_035312965.1 Acidimicrobiales bacterium | reverse complement strand
CCCATGGCCTTCGCCGGGCTGTGGGACCTGTGGCGGCCCCCGGACGACCCTGAGGCCCACCCCCTGAGGTCGTGCACCATCATCACCACCGAGGCCGACGAGCTCGTGGGCCGGGTCCACGACCGCATGCCCGTGATGCTCTCCCGCGCCCGCTGGGAGGGCTGGCTCGACCCCGGCAACGAGGACCTGGACGTGGTGAGCGGCCTGCTCGTCCCCACCGCGGCCGAGGAGCTGGAGATGTTCCCCGTCGGCCCCGAGGTCAACGACGTTCGCAACGACGGTCCCGAGGTGGCCCTGCCCCTGGAGGGTCACGGGCCCGGCGGGCCGGGCTAGGCTCTTGACCGATTGGTCAAGCGCGGCCTCCCCACCCCGGGGCCGCCGTGAGGAGAAGCTGATGCCCGGCATCCTGGCCTACGGCAGCTACCTGCCTTACTACCGTCTGGCGCGCTCGGAGATCGGCGCCGCCCTGGGCACGACCGCCGGGCCGGGGGCCCGGGCCGTGGCCGGCTACGACGAAGACACCACGTCGATGGCCGTGGAGGCGGGACGGGCGGCGCTGGCCGCGGCCGGGCCCGACTCGGCACCCGAGGTCGTCTACTTCGCCACCGCCGATCCCGCCTACGCCGACAAGACCAACGCCACGGCTATCCACGCCGCCCTGGGACTGGACCAGGCGGCGCTCGCCGTCGACATGGCCGGGGCCGTGCGCTCCGGCGTGGGCGCCCTGCGGGCCGGCCTCGACGCCGCCGGCGCCGGGAGGGTGGCCCTGGTGCTGCTGTCCGACGTCAGGGGCGGGCTCCCCGGCAGCGGAGACGAGACGGGGGGCGGGGACGGCGCCGCCGCCCTGCTCCTGGGTGACGGCCCCGGCGTGGTGGCCGAGCCCGTCGCCGCCGCCTCGGCCACCGCCGAGTTCCTGGACCGCTGGCGCCTGCCCGGGCAGTCCTCCTCCCACGTGTGGGAGGAGCGCTTCGGCGAGCAGGCCTACCTGCCCCTGGCCGAGGCCGCGGTCACCGACGCCTTGAAGGCGGCCGGGCTCACGGCCGAGGCGCTGGACCACGTGATCGTGGCCGGCACCCACCCGCGCGCCGCCCGCCGGCTGTCGGCCTCCCTGGGGGCCCGGGCCGAGGCCCTGGTCGCCGACGAGGTGACCCCGGCGGTGGGCAGCACGGGAACGGCCCAGGGACCCCTGGCCCTGGCCGCGACCATGGACCGGGCCCGGCCGGGGCAGGTCATCGCCGTCATCACCCTGGCCGACGGCGCCGACGTGCAGCTGTGGCGCACCACCGAGGCCCTGACCGCCTACCAGAACGGACGCCGGCGGGTGACGGTCGCCGACCAGCTGGCTTCCGGCCAGGGCCAGGTGTCGTATCCCACCTTCCTCACCTGGCGGGGCCAGCTGCGCCGGGAGCCGCCCCGCCGGCCCGACCCCGAGGCCCCCTCCGCCCCCGTGTCCCACCGCCACGAGGACTGGAAGTTCGCCTTCACGGCCAGCCGGTGCGTGGCCTGCGGGGCCCGTCACCTCCCGCCCTCCCGGGTGTGCGTGAAGTGCCACGCCGTGGACCAGATGGTCCCCGAGCGCCTGGCCGACGTGCCCGGTACCGTCGTGACGTTCACGGTCGACCGGCTCGCCTTCTCGCTGTCCCCACCCGTGGTCGTGGTGGTGGTGGACTTCGACCAGGGCGGGCGGCTGCAGTGCGAGATGACCGACGTGGACCCGACCAAGGTGAAGGTGGGAGATCGGGTGGAGATGACGTTCCGGCGGCTGTTCACCGCGGGCGACGTCCACAACTACTTCTGGAAGGCCCGCCCTCTGGCGGCCGCTGTCGAGAAGGGAGCGTGAGGCAATGGCGTCAAGGGGGATCCGCGACCGGGTGGCCATCGTGGGCATGGGGTGCACGCCCTTCGGCGAGCACTGGCACAAGGGCACCGACGAGCTCCTGGTCGATTCCACCACCGAGGCCCTGGGCTCGGCCGGGGTCAAGCTCGACGACATCGACGCCTTCTGGTTGGGCACCATGGGCTCGGGCATCAGCGGCCTCACCCTGTCGCGGCCGCTGAAGATCGACTACAAGCCCGTCTCCCGCCTGGAGAACATGTGCGCCACCGGCTCGGAGGCCTTCCGCAACGCGTGCTACGCGGTGGCCTCGGGCGCCTACGACACGGCCATGGCCGTGGGGGTGGAGAAGCTCAAGGACTCCGGCTTCTCGGGCCTGGTGGGGAGCGCGCCGCCGAATGACGGCACCACCGCGCCGCTGACGGCGCCGGCCATGTTCAGCCTCCTGGCCCCCGCCTACGCGGCCAAGTACGGCGTGGACCCCGACGAGATGAAGGAAGTCTTCACCCGCATCGCCTGGAAGAACCACCACAACGGCGCTCTCAACCCGCGGGCCCAGTTCCGCAAGGAGGTGTCGAAGGAGACGATCGCCTGCTCTCCGCTGGTGGCGGGCCAGCTGGGGATCTTCGACTGCTCGGGCGTCTCCGACGGCTCGGCCGCGGCCGTGATCGTGCGGGCCGAGGACGCCCACCGCTACACCGACAACCCCCTGTACGTGAAGGCGCTGTCCTTCGTGTCCGGCCCCGCGGCCGGGCCCATCGACCCCGACTACGACTACACCACCTTCACCGAGGTGGTGCGCTCGGCCCAGGACGCCTACGGCCAGGCCGGCATCAGCGACCCTCGGGCCGAGCTGGCCATGGCCGAGGTGCACGACTGCTTCACGCCCACCGAGCTCGTCCTCATGGAGGACCTGGGCTTCGCCGAGCGTGGCTTCGCCTGGAAGGAGGTGCTGGCCGGCACCTTCGACCTGGACGGGGAGCTGGCCGTGAACCCCGACGGCGGCCTCAAGTCCTTCGGCCATCCCATCGGGGCGTCGGGGCTGCGCATGCTCTTCGAGTGCTGGCTCCAGCTCCGGGGCCAGGCCCCCGAGGCCCGCCGGGTCGCGGCGGTGGAGCGGGGCCGGAAGCTGGCGCTCACCCACAACCTGGGCGGTGCGCCCGGCCAGTGCGTCAGCTTCGTCAGCGTCGTGGGCAGCGAACCTTCTGCCTGAATCCAGCTCCGGGATAGACACAGACCGACCGTCTCCGCACCACTCCGCCGGCCATGGCGGCGTGGTTGCGGAGTCGGTCGGTCCGTTCGAGTCGGTGCTGAGCGGGTCGGCTGGCTGTCCCCGCCGCGGCTCGTGTGCCCCAGGAGTGGACTAGCTCCAGAACTCGTCTTCGGCGTAGGGGTCGAGCGAGACGCCCCAGAACTCGGTGGCCTTGCCGTTCTCGACATGCCAGGTGTGCACGGCGTTGTCGTCGA
>DATGAX010000307.1:0-3642 GCA_035312965.1 Acidimicrobiales bacterium | reverse complement strand
GGCGGCCGCCTCCTCGTGGGCCAGATCGTGGCTGCGGGCCCGGCGCTCGTCGGCGCGCAGCCACTGCACGAACACCCATACCGCCCCGATCAGGCTGAAACCTTCCGCCATCACCCAGGTCGCCGCCGCGCCGAGGTGCAGGCTGGGCAGGCTCATGGCGGGGACCAGGCGGCTGCCCTGCGACTCGAGGCCCATGCCCACGATGGCGTAGACGGGGAAGGTCAGCAGCAGGTAGAGCACCCGCGGCCAGTAGCCGATGCGCCGGGGCGCCGGGTCGACGTCGACGACGGGCCAGAAGAACAGAGTGCCGGCGACCAGCATCCACAGCAGCACGGCCTGCTCGGCCGGATCGCCTCCGTGCAGGGAGGCGGTCAGGGCGCCGGTGAAGAAGAGGGTCAGCACCGACCCGCTGAACACCAGCCACGTCGTGAGCGGGCCGGCGACCCAGCGGGCCGGGCGGGCGTCCAGCCACCGGCCCCGGCCCGGCCGGGTCGAGCTCTGCAGCGCCAGCGTGACGGGGGCGGAGAACGCCAGCAGCACCGGGGCCAGCAGGCCGGCCAGGACGAACTGGGCGCCGAAGGCGCTGAAATTGCTCCGGGCGAAGGCGTCCAGACCGGAGCAGGCGGCCGCCGCGAAGGCGACGGCGGCGGCGGCGAAGCACGCCGGCCGGCCGGCCGGCCAGGCCCCGCCCCGCCGCCGCAAGCGGCCGACGGACCATCCGTACCACGCCGCGCCGAGCACGACCGGCACCAGGTCGAGGGGGGCGAAATGGACGTGCGTGAAGAAGTCGGCGGGGGTGAGCCCCATGCCCCGAGGTTACCCCTGGTGCCCGGGTGGCCCGAGTTTGGGTTCGCAGAGCGGCGTTGTGTAGAAATAGGGCCCAGATGACAGCGATCTCCACCACCGGGGCCCTGCCGGCGCCGGCGCTCCGGCAGGTCGACCCGTCGATGTACCGGCCCAAGCTGCTGCAGGTCGGCGTCATCGTCTGGTTGGCGTCGGAGCTGATGTTCTTCTCGGGGCTGTTCGCGGCGTACTTCAGCATCCGGTCGGCTGCCATCCACAGCTGGCCCCCGAAGGGTGACGCGCTGGACGTCCCGCCCGTCCTCGTCGCCACCATCCTCCTGGTGCTGTCGTCGTTCACCATGCAGTACGGCGTGTACCGGGCCATCCGAGGTTCAAAGTGGGGCTTCATCGGGTGGACGGCGATGACGTTCGTCCTGGGCGGCCTCTTCGAAGGCATGCAGGTCTCCGACTACATCGGGCGCCCCTTCGGCATCGACACCGACGCCTACGGGTCGTGCTTCTACACCCTCACCGGCTTCCACTTCCTCCACGTGGCGGGCGGCCTGATGGGCATGATCATCGTCGGGGCCCGGGTGCTGCGCACCCCCCGCTTCGGCCACCGGACCATGCCGGCCATCGAGATGCTCTCCTACTACTGGCACTTCGTGGACGTGGTCTGGATCGCCATGTTCCTGGCCATCTTCGAGCTCAAGTAATGGGCCGCCTCTACCGCACCCTCGAGGGGCGCCGTCACATCCGGGGTCCCGTCCTGCTCCTCGCCATGGCGGTGGCCCTGTTCTCCGTGCTGTTCATCACCGCATCGCCGGCCCGCAGCGCCGACAGCGTGGTCAGCACGTCGCAGAACGACATCAACGCAGGGGCGGTCCTTTTTCAGCAGCACTGCCAGGCGTGCCACGGGTACCAGGGCCAGGGCGGCGTGGTCAAGGGGGCCCCGGCGCTGGTCAACGTGGGGGCGGCGGCGGCCGACTTCTACCTGACCACCGGGCGGATGCCGCTCAACGCCCCCAACAACGAAGCGCTGCGCCACCACCCGCTCTTCGACGCCGATCAGATTCGCCAGCTCGACGCCTACGTCAACGCCCTTCCGCAGATCACCGGCAAACCCGGCGAGGCGGGACCGACCATTCCGACGGTGGAGCCTCTCTGCGGGCCGGCGCAGCAGACGTCGCCCGACACGGCCGACCTGTCCAAGACGGACCCGGGCTGCGTCACCCTGTCTCAGGGCGCCGCGCTGTACGCCGTCAACTGCGCCCAGTGCCACCAGGCGGCGGGCTCGGGGGCGATGCTCTCCAAGGGCAACATCGTGCCCGGCCTGCACAATGCCAACCTGATCCAGATCGCCGAGTCGCCCCTGGTCGGGCCGAAGCCGATGCCCACGTTCAAGCAGTTCACCAACGCCCAGCTGTCGGCCATCGCCCAGTACGTCCACTACCTGCAGCACCCGGAGGATCCCGGCGGTGCCGGCATCTCCCACTTCGGCCCGGTGGCCGAAGGGTTCGTCGGCATCCTGATCGGGTTCGTGCTGCTCTGGTTCGCGTCCCGCATGATCGGTAACCGAGGATGACCACCGAAGAAGCAGATCTCAACCACGACCCGGCCGGCGCGCACGGCCACCCGGGCGACGACGGCAGCCGCCTGCCGTTCGGCCGCAATCCCCGCCACTACGGCATCGACCCGGGCGCCCCCTGGCCGGCCGACGTGCCGATGGACCAGGACGACACGCACTGGCGCTACGAGGACGACCCCCGGGGCGCTCGTCGGGCCGAGATGCGCATCGCGGCGTGCTGGACCGTGACGCTCCTCGCGTCGATCGGTCTCATCGTCGTCTACCAGGACGGCACCAACAACCAGCTGGCCGGGCTGTGCTGGGGGCTGGCCTTCGGCGGCCTCGGTGTGGGTCTGGTCCTCTGGGCCCGTGACCTGCTGCCCGGCCACGAGGTGACGGCCAGCCGGGGCGACCACGCAGTGAGCCAGGAGGGCGACCGGGTGGCGGTGGCCGAGTCGCTGGCCCGGGGTATCGAGCCCATGGCCCGGCGGTCGTTCCTGTTCAAGTTCCTCGCTCCGGTCGGGGGGGCGCTGGGATTGGCGACCCTGTGGGGACCCATGGCGTCGCTGGGGCCCCGCCCCCACACCGACCTCTACGAGACCAAGTGGGGTGCCGGCGTGCGGGCCGTCACCCCGGACGGCAACCCGGTCCGGCCCGAGGACCTGCCCCCCGACGCCATTCTCACGGTCGTCCCGGAGGGTCACCTCGAGGACGCCCTGAGCCCCACGCTGCTGATCAACGTCGGGGCGGCACCGTTCAAGGTGCAGCCCCAGCGGGTGGGCTGGAACATCCGCACCGGGGACGGGAACATCGTGGCCTTCTCCAAGATCTGCACCCACGCCGCCTGCCCGGCCAGCCTCTACAACGTGCAGACCCACCAGCTGATCTGCCCGTGCCACCAGTCCACCTTCGACGTCCTCGAGGACTGCAAGCCCGTGTTCGGGCCGGCGCCGCGCTCCCTGGCCCAGCTGCAACTGGCTGTGGACTCGGACGGTTATATCGTGTCGGTTAGCGATTACACCCGGGAAGGCGGGGGTCCGGTGGGCCCCGGCTTCTGGAACAGGGGGTAAGAGGACATGAGCACCACCCAGGAGAGGGCCGCCGCTCAGAAGCGCTTCCGGCTGTCCAAGACCGGCCTCGACACCGTCGACGACCGCTTCTCGTCGTCCAAGTGGCTCGTCAGCGCGTTGGACAAGATCTTCCCCGACCACTGGTCCTTCATGGTCGGCGAGATCGCCATGGACTCGCTGATCATCCTCATCGTGACGGGCATCTATCTGGCCCTGTTCTAC
>DATGAX010000306.1:0-3447 GCA_035312965.1 Acidimicrobiales bacterium | reverse complement strand
GCCGCCAGCTTCGTCTTACGTTCGATCTCGTTCAGCCCGCCCCAGATGCCGTGCGGCTCCCGGATCCGCAGCGCGTAGTCGAGGCACTCGCGCCGCACTGAGCAGCTCTTGCAGATCGCCTTGGCCCGCTCCTCACGGAATTCCTTTTCGTCTTTGCGTTCGAAGTGGCTGGGGGGGAAGAACAACGTGGCGTCAGGCCCCCGGCAGGCAGCCCGGAGCTGCCATACCTCTTCGAGCGTCCGCGCGCTCCCGAACATGGTTCCTCTCTCACGACCGCCGGCCGGTGGCGGGGTTCCCGGCTCGCGGGCGGGAACCTATCTCCCCCGTTCCGCGCGGACAAGAGTCGAAAAGATCCTCTCCGGGGGACACTCCCGAACCCCCGGGGCCTCTAGGCAACCGAGGTTTCACACGCCGGCGGTCGCGTCCCCCGGTTCGACTTCGAGGACGAGGCGGTCGACCGCCACCACCCGCACCGCACCGCCACTGGAGACCGGGCGGCCCCGGCCGGTCCGGGCCCGCCAGGGGGCGCCCCGCACGGTCACGACCCCGTCGGGATCGAGGTCCGTGCGGGCCTCGCCGAGCTCGCCGATCATCGAGTCGCGCCCCACCGTCGGGATCGAGAACCGGTTCCGCACCGCCACCGTCATGGCGCCGAGCATGAAGACGATCTGGCCGACGAAGAGCAGGGCCACCAGCCACAGCGGCACTTCGAGCGCCGCCGAGCCGCCGAACAGCTTGAGGGCGCCGACGAGAAAGGTCACCACACCCACGCCCGTCCAGAAACCCTGGTGCCCGGCCTGGACGTCGACGGCGAACCCGAACGTGGAGAGGAACAGGAGACCGAGGGCCCAGCCGGTGACCGGCAGGTGGGAGCAGCCGTACAGCGCTCCCGCCACCGCCGCCGCCCCCACCGCGCCGGCCAGGCCGACCCCGATCGTGAAGAACTCGAAGACCATGAGCGAGAGCCCGACGACGAGGAGGAGGAAGGCCACCGACGGGCTGGCGAGCGAGTGCTGGACGGACACCAGCGTCCCCAGCTTGAAGAAGCTGACCGGCTGATCGGCGCTCTGGCGGGGTCCGGCCTTGGTGTCGACCTGCCTGGCCGTGGAGAGGCGGACGGGCCCGGCGGCGGTCGGCACCGTCCTGCCGTTGAGGGCGACGATGAGGTCCCCCAGGGTCGGGGCGACGGTGTCGATCACGCCGGCCTTGGCCGCCGTCGCTCCGCTCAGTCGGCGGTGAGCCAGGCCGTCGAACTTCCGGCTCGTCCGCTGGTCCTCACCGGGATCAGCGGAGAACATCGTCCGCTGGCGGCTGTCGAGCCGCTCGGGATCAATCGGCCCCAGGCGGGCACCGGGCGAGGCGGCTGCGAAGGATGCCTGGATCGCCAATTCCGCCGCCGCGCCCCCGGCCTGCGACTTCCCGGGTCCGATCCACGTCGCCACCGGAACCTGTGAACGCCGGACCGCCTCGATCAGATCGGAAGGGTCGGCATCGAGGGCGCCCTTGGAGTCGATCTGGAGGATGACGAGGCTGGCGCCGTTGGTCTGGGCCCGCCGGATCGAGCTCTTGATCAGCGAGGCCACCATCGGGTCGATCGCCCCCTCGACCTGGACGACCTCCATGTGGCGTTCGGGGCCCTTGGCGACCTCGGCCGCGCCCGCGGCGGCCGCGGCGGCCGACGGCAGGGCCACGCAGAGCAGCGTCAGGAGGGCGAAGAGCGGGCGTCGCAGGGGGGTCTCCTAGCATGAGGGGCAATGGAGCTGGCCGAGTGGTGCTCCTCGTCCCGGGTGATCATCGTGGCCGGGAAGGGCGGCGTGGGCAAAACGACGAGCGCCGCCGCCCTGGCCGTGGCGGCCGTCCGGGCCGGGCGGCGGGCGCTGCTGGTCGAGCTGGAGGGCAAGTCCGGGCTGGGCTCGATGTTCGGCGTCGGGACGATCAGCGGCGAAACGGAGGTCTATCCCGGCCTGACGGTGCTGCCGTTGGCTCCCGACGAGGCGCTCTTGGAGTACCTGGAGTCCCACGGCCTCCGGCGGATGTCGAAACGGCTGGTGCACAGCGGGGCCCTCGACATCGTCGCCACGGCCGTGCCGGGGATGAAGGAGATTCTCGTCCTCGGCAAGGTCAAGGCCTTGCAGCGGGCGGGCGCGGCCGACGTGATCATCGTCGACGGGCCCGCCGCGGGGCACGCCGTCACGTTCCTGCTCTCCCCGAAGGGTCTGCTCGACGCCGTGCGGGTCGGGCCCGTTCTCACCCAGGCGGTCGAGGTGACCGAGATGCTCGCCGACCCCGACCGGGCCCAGGTGATGCTGGTGACGCTGCCGGAGGAGACGCCGGTCAACGAGACGGCCGAAACCGCCGAGGCCTTCGTCGACCGGATCGGGCTGACGCTCGGGCCGCTCGTCGTCAACGGCGTGTACCCCGACCGGCCCCTCGACCGGCTCACCACTCCTGAGGCGGTCCGGGCGCTCGCGGAGCGGGCAGGGGCCGGCCGCCCCGTCCCCGAGAGCGAAGTCGAACAGCTGGCCCGGGCGGCCCGCTTCCTGGTGCGGAGGCGGGGGCTGCAGGAGGAGCAGCTCGGCCGCCTCGCCGATCGGCTCGAGCTGCCTCAGGTGGTGCTGCCGTTCCTCTTCTCGTCGGACATCGGTCCGGCGGAGCTCGAAGTCCTCGCCGACGCCCTCACCGCCGGTGTCGGGGCCCTCCCGGTCGGCGCGTGACCGTCCCCGGCGAGAATTCCGAAGCGCCGGTTCCCGCCACCGGCGGTCCGCTGCGCCGGCTCGCCGGCGAACAGCCGATCGTGGTCTGCTGCGGCAGCGGCGGGGTGGGGAAGACGACGACCGCCGCCGTCCTCGCCCTGGCCGGCGCCCGGCAGGGCCGCAATGCCGTGGTGGTGACCATCGACCCGGCCCGGCGGCTGGCCAACGCCCTCGGGCTCGACGCCCTCTCCGACACCGCCCATGAGATCGACCGGGCGCTGTGGGACCCGGACGGGTCGGCGCCGCCCCAGGGCCGGCTGTCGGCGCTGATGCTCGACACCAAGTCGACGTTCGACCATCTCGTGCTCAAGTACTCGGCCGATCCCGGGCAGGGCGGGCGGATCCTCGACAACCGCTTCTACCGCAACGTCGCCGGGGCGTTGGCGGGCACGCAGGAGTACATGGCCATGGAGAAGCTCCACGAACTGCACGACGAGGGCGGCTACGAACTGATCGTCATCGACACCCCGCCGACTCGGAACGCACTCGACTTCCTCGACGCCCCCGCCCGGCTCACCCGGCTGCTCGACAACCGGCTCTTCCGGCTGGTCATGGCCCCCACCCGGGCGTCGTTCCGGGTCGCCAACCTGGCCCTCCAGGCGTTCTTCCGCACCGTCTCGAAGGTCATCGGGACGGAGGTCGTGGAGGACCTCGTCATCTTCTTCCAGGCCTTCGAGGGCATGGAGGACGGCTT
>DATGAX010000305.1:0-2613 GCA_035312965.1 Acidimicrobiales bacterium | reverse complement strand
GGAAACGGTCGCGGCGTACGCCGCGGCGGGCGCCGACCTGATCTCGGTCGGCGCCCTCACCCACTCCGCGCCGGTGCTCGACATCGGCCTCGATCTGGAGGCCTGACCGTGCTCGTCGCCATCGACGTGGGCAACACACAGACCGTGATCGGGTTGTTCGGGCCGGGTGACGGCCCGGCCGGCAGCGGTCCGGACCTGCTGTACCACTGGCGCATCGCCACCGTCGCCTCCCGCACCGCGGACGAGCTGGCGCTGCTGATCGACCAGCTGTTCCAGCTCCGGGGCCTGGACCCGGAGGAGGTCATCACGGGCATCGCGGTGGCGTCGGTCGTCCCGCGCCAGCGCACCGCCCTGCGGGAGATGACCCAGAAGTGGTTCAAAGTCGACACCGTGATCGTCGAGCCCGGGGTTCGCACCGGGATGCCGATCCACTACGACAACCCGAAGGAGGTGGGCGCCGACCGCATCGCCGACGCGGTGGCCGCCTACGAGCGCTACGGCGGGCCGACCATCGTGGTCGACTTCGGCACGGCCACCACCTTCGAGGTGGTGTCCGAGCGGGGCGAGTACCTCGGCGGAGTCATCATCCCGGGCATCGAGATCTCCCTGGAGGCGCTGTTCAGCCGGGCCGCCCTCCTGCCCCGAGTGGAGCTGGTCGAGCCCCGCAGCGTGCTGGCCAAGAACACGGTGGAGTCGGTGCAGTCCGGCGTCATCTACGGCTTCGCGGCCCAGGTCGACGGCCTGTGCCGGCGCCTCGAGGACGAGCTCGGCCCCTGCTCGGTCGTGGCCACCGGCGGGCTGGCCGGGCTGATCGGCCCGCATTCGGCCGCCATCGAGTACCACGAGCCGTGGCTCACCCTCGAGGGCCTGCGCATCATCTTCGGCCGGAACCAGAAGTGAGCGGGATCCCGTACCGGGTCGAACCCGACGCCAGTGCGGCGTCGCTCCACGCCGACCACGGCGATCTGGAGGCGGGCGGGGAGACGGGCCGGGTGGTGACGGTGGCCGGCCGGCTGATGCTGCGCCGCGACCAGGGCCGCTACGCGTTCGGAGATCTGCGTGACTCGTCCGGCTCCGTCCAGCTCTTCGCCGGCGCCAAGTGGACGGACGACTTCGACGGCTTCGTCAAGCTGTCCCTGGGGGACTGGATCGCGGCGACCGGCGAGGTCGTACGCACCAAGACCGGCGAGCTGTCGGTCAAGGTCGCCGGGTGGACGCTCCTCGCCGAGGCCCGGCGCAACTTCGGAGACAAGTTCCGCGGCATCTCCGATGTCGACATGCGCTACCGCCAGCGTTACGCCGACCTGTGGGCCAACGAGGAGTCGAGGCGCACGCTGCAGCTGCGCATCCGGCTGATCTCCTGGGCCCGGCGCTGGCTCGAGGACCAGGGCTTCGTGGAGGTGGAGACGCCGATCTTCCACCCGGTGCCGGGCGGGGCCGCGGCCCGCCCCTTCGTCACCCATCACAACAGCCTCGACATGGACCTCTACCTTCGGATCGCGCCGGAGCTCTATCTCAAGCGGCTGGTCGTCGGCGGGTTCGAGCGGGTCTTCGAGATGGCCCGGGTGTTCCGCAACGAGGGGCTGTCGCCCCGCCACAACCCCGAGTTCACCATGCTGGAGCTGTACCAGGCCTACGCCGACTACACGGACATGATGGCGCTGGCCGAGAACCTCGTGTCCGAGGCGGCCCAGGCCCTGGTGGGCACGACGGAGCTGACCTACGGAGGCCGGCCGCTGTCCCTGGCCGCGCCGTGGCCCCGGGCCACCATGACGGAGCTGATCGCCGAGCACGGCGGGGTCGCGGTGGAGCTGGACATGCCCCTGGCCGAGCTGCGGCACCTGGCCGGGCAGGCCGGGGTGGCGGTGCACGAGGCCTGGGGGCCCGGCAAGCTGCTGCTCGAGATCTACGAGAAGACCACCGAGGCCGAGCTGTGGGGGCCGGTACACGTCCTGGACTACCCCAAGGAGGTGTCCCCACTGGCCCGAGACCACCGCAGCCGCCCCGGCTACGTGGAGCGCTTCGAGTCGATCGTCGCCGGCCGGGAGCTCTGCAACGCCTTCAGCGAGCTCATCGACCCCGACGAGCAGCGGGCCCGGTTCGAGGATCAGGCCCGGGCCAAGGCCTCGGGCGACGCCGAGGCGATGGCCGTGGACGAGGACTACCTGCGGGCCCTGGAGTACGGCCTTCCGCCGACGGGAGGGATCGGGATGGGGATGGACCGGCTGGCCATGCTGCTCACCGAGTCGGACGCCATTCGGGACGTGATCGCGTTCCCGACCCTTCGCCCGGAGGGCTAGACCTCCAACTCGTCCAGCAGCCGGTGGCCCACCGCGGCCAGCACCTCGACGTGGGCGTTGCAGCCGCCATGGCGCCGGAGCGGTTCCAGCGCGGAAGCAGCGCGATCGGCCCATTCCCGGCCCGTCGCGACGGACGACGCCACGGCGGACGTGGAGAGCACGAGATCGCGTGCTTTGTCCCTGGCCGGCGGATCGAGCGGCGCGCCGAGGAGAGCGACCAGGTCGTCGCCGACCCCGCGGACCTCCAGCGCCCGCAGCACCGGCAGCGTGTACGTGCCCTCGACCATGTCGTGCCCGGCCGGCTTCCCCAGGT
>DATGAX010000304.1:0-2592 GCA_035312965.1 Acidimicrobiales bacterium | reverse complement strand
GTGCCGGTGCCGGTGACCGGCATTCCCACTGCAGTCATTTGCTACCCCTCCTGCTCGGTTCGGCAGCGCTCGGTTGCGCTCCTGGTTCCACGGTAAAAGGGGTGGGTGCCGCGGCCCAGGGTGCCCGCCCACCGGTAACGGAGGGGTGCTACCACCCCGGGCGGGACGCCTACTCCACCCTCAGGACGGTCGCCGCCGCGATGCGGGCGGCTCGCCGGCCCGGGACGACCGCGACGGCCAGCGCGATGACGACGGTGAACAAACCGACCAGGGCCACCGAGCCGGGCACCGTCGGCGCCGGAACCGCATCGATATTGCGGGCGAAGGCGATCCACAGCTGCCGGCCGGCCGCGATGCCGACCGGGATGCCGACCGCGTCGGCGAGCACGGCGGTCACCAACGCCTGCGCCGCCACCGCCGCGGTCGTCTGACCCCGGGTGAAACCCAGGACCTTCAGCACCGCCAGGTCCCGGCGCCGGCGCCGCACCGAGATGAGCAGGCTCAGAGCCAGGGCGGCCATGGCCCCCACCGCCAGACCGCAGGCCAGGAGGAGGGGCGTCCCGCCGGTCGACTGGTAATTGACGATGGCCGCCGGGCGTTGGGCCCCCTCGAAGGAGTCGGCGTCCCCGACGGCACCGGGGTCGGAGGCGAAGGCGCGGGCGGCGACGCCGAGGATCCGGTTGAGGTCGGCGACGGCGGCCTTCGGCGACACACCGGCGCGATAGCGCACGAACACGAGGGGCGGGCCGTCCTGCGTGGGATCAGGAGCCTCGATCTGGCTGCGGAACGAGGCGGGCAGCGACTCGTAGGACATCAGGGCGCCGACGCCCATGCTTACGTGCTCGGCGAAGGTACTGGAGCCGGAAATGGCCGGGAAGGTGGCCGTGCCGACGATGGTCATGGGCCGGGGCGGCAGGTAGAGCGGGGCGGTGCTGGGGCTGCCGTAGCCGACCTGCACCACGTCGCCGACCCGCTTGCCCAGGGCGGCCAGCGTCGTCTGGCCGAGCACCACCTCGTTGGGGCCCGTCATTTCCCGGCCGGACAGGATCGGGGGCCCTACCACCGCGGTCGTATCCGCCCCGAGGGCCGGAACGACCCTCCCGTCGATGTCCAGGTTGGCGTCGGAGTACCCCGACCAGGCCTGGACCAGGACATCGCGGCTCAGGGCGGCGCGGGCCTGCGGCGGCACGACGCTCGAGGTCACGAGGGCATAGCTCCAGTTCCACCCGTACAACGCCGGGCGCGACACCAACGTGCGCAGTCCGCTGGCGAATGTGAGGGTGGCCACCACCAGGACGACCGAGAGCATGGCACCGCCGATCACGGAGCGAGACGGGACGGCGGTGCGGCCCCGGCCCGGTTCCAGGGCGAACCGGGTGCCGACGACCAAGGGGGCCGGAAGCCCGGCGGCGGCCGCCGCGTCGGCCACTCGTGATGTCGGGTACACGGACGTCGGTCGCCGTTGCAAGGCGGCGCCCCCCGACCGTCGCATCGCCATGGTGACGACCACGGCCCCGAGCACACCGGTGAAGATGGCGACGCCGGCGGCCAGCACGGTCCAATCGGGGGACAGGGTGCCTTCGTGGTAGACGCGATGTACCGGGCCGAGCGGGGCCAGCGTCGACAGGAAGACCGACAGCAGCTCGGCCAGGAAGGTACCGGCCGCCAGGGCGGCCAGCGCGCCGACGTAGGTATCGGCGGCGACCAGGCGGGGGGCGGCCCCGATGGCGCTGAGGACGCGGCGGTCGTCCTCTCCGGCCAGCACCAGGCGGGAAAGGACCGGGATGCAGATTCCGAGGGTGGCGAGAGCGGCGATGATTCCGAACCCGCCCAGCGCGATGGACTCCGGTCGCAGCGCCGTCTCCACCCGGGTGAGGGCGGCGGACTCGAAGTTGAAGTTCGGGGCCGAACCGGGCGGTAGGAGGGCCACGATGCGCTGCTCCACCGCCCCGATGTCAGGTACCCCCGGCATGAGGCGGATGCCGAACCAGGTGCCATAGCTCCCGACCAGCGTGCGGGTGAAGGCAGGCGTGAGGACGAGGTTGGTCGGCAGGCGGTCGGTGTCGTCGGAGATCACCTGGGTGTTGAACTCGACGATGCCGACCAGGCGGATCTCGGCGCGGGAAAGGGGCTGGACGGCCGGTGTCCCGAAGTCGGGCTGCTCGGTCTGCGGCAGGTCGAAACGACCGAAGGGCACTTCCTGGCCGAGATGGATGCCGAGCATCCTCGCCCCTTGCTCGGAAGTCACGAATTCGCCCGGCTTGTTCGGGTCGGCCATCCGGCCCTTGACCACCACGGCCCGGTCCTGGTCGAAGAAGAGGCCGTCGACGGAGGCCGCCACGTTGACCCCGTTGCCGAAGACGGAAGGCAGGGGAACACCATCGGGCTCTATCGGCATGGCGATGCTCCCGACCCAGGCTTCGACGCTCTGGACCTCGGGCAACCGGCGGATGGCCGCCTCCACCGACGGCAGGTACTGGTTGGCCGCCGAGGCGGGGGAGGTGCCGTAGGTCGACACCGTCAGGGTGGAGGCCCTGTCCTGGCGCAGGAATGCGGCGAACGACGACTGCGTCCGCCGGCCCAGCACCACCG
>DATGAX010000303.1:0-3949 GCA_035312965.1 Acidimicrobiales bacterium | reverse complement strand
CCACGCCGTGACCGGGGCCAGCAGCGGCAGGTGATCGGTGCCGGAGGCGGCCCAGCGGGCCGAGGTGGCGTCGGCCAGGTTGGCCGGTACGGCCAGGGCCACCGCCCGCAACACCTCGCCGACATGCTCGGGCATCTCGTGGTGGGCCTGCCCGAAGCGGCCGGCCAGTCCGCGCCGGCCCCGGGCGACGAGCTGCTCGGCCACGGACGCCGAAACCCCGAGGACGGCGGCGATGCGGTCGCTGTCCAGGTTCTCCACTTCGCTCAACCACACCGCGGCCCGCCAACGCTCGGGAAGGCTGCGGAAGGCGGCGTCGGCCAGCGCGGCGTCGGGGCTGCCGGCGGCCCGGCGGGTGGGGGCCGGGGCGGCGGAGCGGTCGTAGGCCTGGTCGATGGCGGACCGGTACACCGACGCCAGCACCCACGGCCGGAAGGCGGTGTCGGCCTTGCGGCTGAAGCGGCCCGCCTTGACGGCCCGGGCGAACCCGTCGCGGAAGGCGGATATGGCGGCGTCGCGGTCGGCCGTCACGGCCTGGGCCAGGCGCCACGCCGGGGCGCTGTGGCGCCGGAACAGCTCACCGAAGGATTCGGCGTCCCCACGGGCGGCTTGGCGGACCAGATCCGCTTCGACGCTCAGAACATTGGTGCTGGCTGAGGCCGGGAGTGCGACCGAGTTCATTTGGACCTCTGTAAGCGCGTGGAAGGGCTGTTGCGGTGGGGACCGGTTCCGGATTGACCCCCACTAGAACTTTTACCGGAAAGAGGCCAAGTCCTGCCATAGGTACATCGGTTTTTTCGACCCGCATCTATAGCTGGATTCGGACAATTGCCCATTAACCGCCTCAACCGGCAGACCCTCGCCGGTTCCGGTCGGGGGGCGCATTGTCCCGGCCCGGGGGTAGCGTGGCTCCATGAGTTCGCGTCCTGCCACGCTGGGGCAGCTTAAAGAGAGCGGCTGGGAGTCCGTCCCGGTCAAAGAAGAGGTGCGCCGGAACGCCATCCGGAGGATCGCCGCCGGGCAGCCTCTGGTCGAGGGGGTGCTGGGTTACGAGGACACGGTTCTGCCCCAGCTGGAGAACGCCCTGCTGGCCGGCCATGACGTCATTTTCCTCGGTGAGAGGGGCCAGGCCAAGACCCGGATCATCCGCAGCCTCACCGCGCTGCTCGACGAGTGGATCCCGATCGTCTCCGGCTCGGAGATCCTCGACGACCCGTACTGCCCGGTGTCACGCCACGCCCGGGACCTGGTGGAGCACAAGGGTGACGAAACGCCCATATCGTGGGTGCACCGGGACGACCGGTTCGGCGAAAAGCTGGCCACGCCGGACACCTCCATCGCCGACCTGATCGGCGAGGTCGACCCCATCAAGGTGGCCGAGGGCCGCTACCTGTCGGACGAGCTCACGCTGCACTACGGGCTGGTGCCCCGCACCAACCGGGGCATCTTCGCCATCAACGAGCTGCCCGATCTCTCCGAGCGCATCCAGGTCGGCCTGCTCAACGTGCTGGAGGAGCGGGACATCCAGGTACGGGGCTACAAGATCCGGCTCCCCCTCGACGTGATGCTCGTGGCGTCGGCCAACCCCGAGGACTACACCAACCGGGGGCGCATCATCACCCCCCTCAAGGACCGCTTCGGCGCGCAGATCCGGACCCACTACCCCCTCGACGTGGAGACCGAGATCGAGGTCATCGATCAGGAGGCGTCCCCCCTGCGGCCCGACAGCGTCCGCGTCGAGGTGCCCCGCTACATGTCCGAGATCGTGGCCACCATCTCGCAGCTGGCCCGCCAGAGCCCCCACATCAACCAGCGGTCGGGCGTCTCGGTCCGCCTGAGCGTGGCCAATTACGAGACCATGGTGGCCAGCGCGGTGCGCCGGGCCCTGCGCCTGGGTGAGCCGGAGGCGGTGCCGCGCATCACCGACCTCGAAGCACTTCCGGCGTCCACCGCGGGCAAGGTGGAGGTCGAGTCCATCGACGAGGGCCGGGACGGGCATGTGATCGAGCGCCTCGTACAGCAGTCCGTTTTGTCCGTGTTCAAGGCCACCGTGCCGGGGGAGAAGTTGCGGGCCGCGTCCGGTGACTTCGACGGCGGTGAGGTCGTCCATGCCGGCGACGACGTACCGGCCGCCACCCTCGCCGCCTACCTCGAGCAGTTCCCCGGGCTGCGCGAGGTCGTCACCTCCCTGCCCGGCCTCTCCGGCAAGGAGTCGCCCGCCGCCCTGGCCTCGGCCACCGAGTTCGTGCTCGAGGGCCTGCACCTCAGCAAGCGGCTCAACAAGGACGCGGCCGGGGCCCGGGCGACCTACCGGGCCCGGTAACCGTGCCGCACTTCCGCTACTCCAAGTGGGACGGCACCCAGGTCGGATTCGACTTCGACGCCGAGGACGTGTTCGCCGAGCTGACCGACGAGCTGCTGTTCCACGGTGATCTCAACCAGGCGCTGCAGCGGCTCCTGCAGCGCGGCTTCACGGATCGCAACGGGGAGCGGATCGCCGGGTTGCGGGAGATGCTCGAGCGGCTCCGGGAGCGCCGGCGGGAGATGCTCGACCGCCACGACCTCGGCGGTCCCTACGAGGACATCGCCGAACGGCTGAGGCAGGTCCTGGACCAGGAGCGGGCCGGCATCGACGCCCTGGAGGAGGAGGCCCGGGCGTCGGGCGACCAGCGCCGCCAGGAGATCACGTCCGAGGTGGCGACCGAGCGCCGGATGGCCCTCGATCTGCTGCCGCCCGACCTGGCCGGCCAGGTGCAGGAGCTGCAGGAGTACGACTGGACCAGCAGCGAGGCCCGGGAGGCCTTCGAGCAGCTCATGGACGAGCTGCGCTCGCAGCTGATGCAGAGCTACTTCAACCAGATGTCCTCCTCTATGTCGGATATGTCCCCGGAATCGCTGCAGCGGATGAAGGACATGTTCAACGAGCTCAACCGCATGCTCGAGGCCCGGGCCGCGGGGCAGGACACCGAGCGCATGTTCCAGGAGTTCATGGACCAGTTCGGCGACATGTTCCCCGGCAACCCCCAGTCGCTGGACGAGCTCCTCGAGCAGATGGCGCAGCAGATGGCGGCTATGCAGCAGCTGCTCAACTCCATGAGCCCCGAGCAGCGGGCCCAGCTGCAGCAGCTGGCCGACTCCCTGATGGAGGACATGGACCTGCGCTGGCAGGTGGAGCGGCTCGGGGGCAACCTGCGGTCCTTGTTCCCGCAGATGGGCTGGGAGCAGTCGTACGACTTCTCCGGGCAGGATCCCCTCGGCTTCGCCGAGGCCGCCGCGGTGATCAACCAGCTCGGCGACATGGACCGGCTCGAGCAGATGATGTCCACCGCCTCCAACCCGGGTGCCCTGGCCGAGGTCGACATCGACCGGGCCCGCGAGCTGCTGGGCGACGACGCGGCGCGGTCGTTGGAGCAGCTGGCCCGGATGGCCCGCCAGCTCCAGGAGGCCGGCCTGATGGACACCAAGGAGGGTCGCCTGGAGCTGACGCCCCGGGGGCTGCGCAAGATCGGGCAGAACGCGCTGTCGGATCTGTTCTCGCGGCTCATCAAGGAGCGCATGGGCAAGCACGTGGCCGACCGGGTGGGCATCGGACACGAGCGGAACTTCGAGACCAAGCCCTACGAGTGGGGCGACCCGTTCAACCTGTCGATCGAGCGGACGGTCAGGAACGCGCTCGGGAGGTCGGGCACCGGCGTCCCGGTGCGGCTGTCGCCGGACGACTTCGAGGTCGAACGGACCGAGACTCTGACGTCGACGTCCACAGTGCTCGCCGTCGACCTGTCGCTGTCGATGCCGATGCGGGGCAACTTCCTGGCCGCCAAGAAGGTCGCCATGGCGCTGCACGCCCTGATCACGTCCCAGTTCCCCCGGGACTACCTGGGCCTGGTCGGGTTCGGGGAGCTGGCCCGGGAGCTGCAGGCGGCGCAACTCCCGGAGGTCTCCTGGGACTACA
>DATGAX010000302.1:0-4543 GCA_035312965.1 Acidimicrobiales bacterium | reverse complement strand
TGCGCGGCACACCCAGATGCCGGGTGTCGTCGAAGAACCTGGTCACGGCGGGCAGGACGAAGCGGTCGTAGTCGGCCGCCGAGAGGGTGCCCACCCAGCTGTCGAATATCTGCACGGCGGCCGCTCCGGCCGCCACCTGGTCCTCGATCGTCGCCACCGCCAGGTCGACGAGCCTCTGGAGGAGGGAGTGCCACAGCTCCGGCTCGGCGTGCATCAGCGCCTTCGTGCTCTGGTGCTCACGGGAGGGGCGGCCTTCGATGAGGTAGCTGGCCAGGGTGAACGGACCACCGGCGAAGCCGATCACGGGCACCTTCAGCTGCTCCGTGAGCATGGCGATGGTCTCCCCGGCCCATGGCATGTCCTCCCCGGCGACGAGCGGGCGCAGACGGCGCAGGTCGTCCTCCGAACGGAAGGGATGCTCGACCACCGGTCCCACGCCCGGGACGATGTCGACCCCCACGCCGGTGGCCCAGAGAGGGGCCATGATGTCGGAGAAGACCACGGCCGCGTCCACGCCGTACCGGCGCACCGGCTGCATCGTGATCTCGGCGGCCAGCTCCGGGTGGGTGAGACTCTCCAGGATGGATCCGTCGCCCCGGAGGGCCCGGTACTCCGGGAGGGCGCGGCCGGCCTGGCGCATGAACCAGACCGGGGTGTGGCGTACCGGCTGCCCGGCGCAGGCCGCGAGGAAGGGATCGGTCTCGGTGGGCGCGGCAGCCATGGTGGAAGACGGTAGCCAACCACCCTGACGACCAGACGGTGTCAATCCGAGGACGGAGTGCCCCGGTCTCCGGCCGGGTCGTAGCGGGCCACGAACGCGCCGACGTCCTCCGACTGGAGCTCTTCCACCCGCGACACCACCGTCTCGACGGGCCAGTCCCACCACCGGATACGCAGTAGGGCGGCCCGGGTCGGTTCATCGAAACGCCAGCCGATGTGGCCGGCCGGTACGCCGCCGACGATCTCGTACGGCCGGACGTCCTTGGTCACCACCGCCCGCGCCGCCACGACCGCCCCGTCGCCGATGGTGACACCGGACATGACCGCCGCTTCCCATCCGACCCAGACGTCGTTGCCGATCCGGATCGGACCGTTGCTCCTCGGCGGTTCCAGCGGTCCGGCCAAGCCCATCACCCGGTGGAAATGGAAGGTGGAGACGTCGTGGAGGGCGTGGTTGCCGCCGAGGAAGGCATAGGCGTGTTCGTTGAGGGAGCAGTACCGGCCCACCTCGATGGGCCCGCCTTCACCGTGAGCCGTCTCGACGACCCGGAGATTGACGTAACTCGGTTCGTCGCGACGGACGAGTCTGGGCGGCGCATGCATCTGGATGTGCGGCCCGAGCACCGAGTCGTGCACCATCGGCTCGAGGTGCGGCCAGAGGCGGCGCGCCAGCCCGCGCGCCGCCCGAGCCCTCATGTCGGCCGCATGCTGCCTCAACCGGGCCGCCCCGCCCGTAGCCGCTCCTTGCCGGAGGCCAACCGCCGCTTGGCCGAGGTGACCGTGGCCCCCAGAGCCAACCCCCACGCCTGGCGGGCGCCCAGGCGGATAGGGCCGAGGTCGACCGGCAGGTGCTCGCCCCAGCGCCGGATCCGCTCCGCGGTGGCGGGGAAGCGCTCGGGGGTGAGGCCCTCCATCGGACCCTTCACGCCGATGCCGATGACCGTGTCGGGCATCAGCGACCACCCGTTGGCCATCACGAGCCTGGTCTCGAACGGGGCCAGCAACAGCTCGAACGCCTCGGGGGTGAAGCGCCAGTAGTCCCACGGGTGGGCGTGTATCGGCATGAACATGTGTGACGTCACGACGACCACGCCGCCCGGTCGCAGCACCCGGTGCATCTCCCGCAGGGCCCGCAGCGGGTCGGCGACGTGCTCGATGGTGTCGAGGGCCAGGACGGTGCCGACCGAGCCGTCGGCGAAGGTGAGCCGGTGGATGTCCTCGATCCGGTCGACGCCGGGTCCGGCCTGGATGTCGCACCCGACGTACTCCCGCCCGCGGAAGATCGGCCTCAGGTCGGCCAGCTCCTCCTGGCCGGAAGCCGGTCGGGAACCGATCTCCACGATCGGCTCGGGCATCGGCAGCCGGTCGACGGCTTCCACGACGAAATCGCGTATGAACTGGCGCATAGAAGCCCGGTCAGGCTAGCCCTGGGCCGGTCAGCCGGCGTGGCGCCGGCAGAAGTCGATGGTCTCCTGCAGGGCCTGCTCGAGGGAGGCGCCCGGCCCGAATCCTTCTTCTCGGAGGCGTGCGACGGAGACCTGGAAGGGTGGGGCGGCCTCGGCCGGTCCCTCGGTCCCCCGGATCACCTCCGGTCGGGGGAGGCCAATGTGGGCGGCGGCGTCGGCCACCATCCCGGCCAGGTCGAGGACGGTGACCGAGACCCCGGACCCGAGGTTGAAGGTCCCGGGCCGGATCAGCCCGTCGGCGGCGGCGAGGACGGCCCGGGTCACGTCCGGCAGAGCGATGAAATCCCGCCACTGCAGGCCCGACGAACGCAGTCTCAGGGTCGCTTCCCGCGCCGCCTGGCGGCACAGGTCGTTGGCGACGAGGGTCCACCGGTCCACCGAGGGGCGAGGCGGCGGGCCGACGGCGTTGGTGAGGCGCAGCACGACGACCTCGCAGTCACC
Organism: Acidimicrobiales bacterium; assembly: GCA_035312965.1. Lineage (GTDB taxonomy): Bacteria > Actinomycetota > Acidimicrobiia > Acidimicrobiales > Palsa-688 > JAKCDU01. The sequence goes on along the minus strand of DATGAX010000302.1, from coordinate 1,916 downwards.
CGCTGCTCCCACGATGGCCTCTTCGCTCGCCAGGCGAGCTGTGGCGTACGGTTGGCGCGGTTGCGGGCGGGTCGTCTCGTCCACGACGGCACCGGGCGCCAGGGCGGCACCGTACACGTGGACGGTAGAGACGTACACGAGCCGCTTCACCCCCAGGGCGGCGCAGGCGGCCGCCACCGCCCGAGCCGTCCCGGTGGCCTCGGCGACGGCGCGGCGGGGGTCGGCGGCGGTGCGGACCTCGTTCGGCGCGGCCAGGTGCACCACCGCTCGGGAGCCGGCCAGGGCACGGGACGCCTCCACCTGCAGGTCTCCGATCACGCACGTCTCGCCGGGCAGGCCGGCGGTGGGGCGCCGCACGACACAGCGCACGTCGCCGGCGGCCGCCGCCACCGCCCCGCCGAGGTACCCGCCCGCACCTGTGACGGTGAGTCGGCTCACCCCCGACCGGCGCCCAGCACCGCCCGGTACCAGCCCAAGGTCTCCTCCAGCGCGTCGGCGAGCGGGTGCTGCGGTGACCAGGCCAGCACGCGCCGAGCCTTCGCGGCCGACAGGTACTGGTGGGGGATCTCGTGCTCCGCCCGGCCCCGGATGTCGGGCGCCAGCGCGGTGCCGGCCGCCTTCTGGATCGCTTCGACCAGCTCGAGCACGCTCAGAGGCGACTCGGTCGAGAAGTTGAACGCCTCGCCGGCGAGGTCGGGCCGGCCGGCCAGAGCCTCGGCCAGCTGCATGTTGGCGGCGGCCCCGTCCACCACGTAGAGGTAGTCGCGCGTCGGTGTGCCGTCCGAGCGGATGACCGGCCGCTGCCCCTCCAGCACGGACCGTACGACCCCGGGGACCAGGCGCCGCCAGTTGACGTCGCCGGGGCCGAAGAAGTTGCCGCACCGGGTGACGGCGACCGGCAGGCCGTACGTCCTGGCGTACGTCGTGGCGAGGATGTCGGCGCACGCCTTGGAAGCGTCGTAGGGGGCGGCGCCGAGCAGCGGCATGTCCTCCGTGTAGGGCAGCACCGGCTGGCGTCCGTACGCCTTGTCGCTGCTCGCCACGACTATCGAGGCCGCCGTCGGAGTGCGGCGGCAGGCCTCCAGGAGCGACCAGGTGCCACGCACGTTGGATTCGAACGTGGACACCGGGTTGAGGTTGGCCACCTCCACCTGGGTCTGGGCGGCCAGGTGGAACACGGTCGTGGGCCCGTACTCGCCGAGCATCCGCTCGACCACCGCGGTGTCCTCGAGCGACCCGTGGACCACCGAGACGCGGTCGGACCACGCCGCCCGTACCGGCGTGACGGGCACCCGGTCCCGCTCGAGGATCACCACATCGGCGCCCCGGTCGACGAGGAGGTGCACCAGGTGGGACCCGAGGAACCCGGTGGCTCCGGTGACGGCCACCGGCCGGTGGCGCCAGAACGTCCCGTCGCCCCGCGCTGGTACGGCCATCGGCTCAACGGTACTGCGGGGCGGTGCCGCCGACGCTCCTCCGGTGGCTTGCTATCGGCGCCAGAACCACGCAAAGTAGATGTTTCCCCGTATGGCCCATCACGACGTCCCGGCCGAACAGGCCCACGTGGACCTTGCCTACCGAAGGCTGGCCGAGATGCGGGCGGCCGCGCAGTCGATGCTCCAGGACGCCTTCGGGGAGCGGGGTGGGACGTTCCAGGCGGTGACCGAGCGCGACATCCGGGTCCGCACTTCGCTGGGCCGGCTGGAGCACCTCCAACTCGGCCGGGAGTCGCTGGTGTTCGGGCGGATCGACCGCTACAGCCCCGACGGCAACGCCAACGCCAACGTCAACGCCGACGCCGACGGGGCGGCCGAGGCGTTCCACATCGGCCGGTTGGCCATCTCGGACGAGCACCAGGAGCCGCTGGTCGTGGACTGGCGGGCGCCCGTCGCCGAGCCTTTCTACCGGGCCACCGG
>DATGAX010000301.1:0-8133 GCA_035312965.1 Acidimicrobiales bacterium | reverse complement strand
CAATCCACTGCTCGAGCGCGGCTACCCGTCCATCGGGTGCCGGCCCTGCACGCAGCCGGTCGAGGATGGCGCCGACCCCCGCTCCGGCCGCTGGGCCGGCCTGGACAAGACGGAGTGCGGGCTGCACCTCTAGCCCGGCCGTCCCGGCCGGCCCCCGGGCCCGGCCGACCATCCTGGTACCCTGCACCGGGGGGACCCCGGGGCGGAGGGTTCCGCCCGCGTCCCGTCGAAATTTCTCCTTAGCTGATGGTCCACGTGCCGCCCGTCCGTAGCCGGGCTCTGCCCGCTGCCGCGACCGTCCTGCTGGCGATCGCCACCTTCAGCGCGACCGCGGTCGGGACGGCCACCGGCGCCGGCGCCCAGACCACCGGCAGCAGCACGACCACCCCGGTGCTGACGCTGGCCCCGACGACTACGGCCCCCGCCCCCACCACGACGGCGCCCAAGTCGGGGACCACGACCCGGCCGGGCCAGACCACCACCACGACCAAGAGCAGCAAGAACGGCGTGCCCAACGTCCCCGTGGGCGGTCCGCCCACCACCGTGGCCAAGCCGGGGACCCCGCCGCCCAAGCCGGCCCCGCCCCCCGATCCCGGACCCATCCTGGACCAGGTCGACGGGGACTTGGCACAGCTGACCGCCATCTCGTACTACAAGCCGGCCCAGGCGCTGGTGGCCAGGGCCCAGGGCCAGGTCACCCAGGCCGGCGCCGCCCTGCTCAGCGTGCGCCAGGCCCTCGACGCGGCCCAGGCGGCCCAGAGCCGGGCCGGGCAGGCCAACACGACGGCCGGCGTCAAGCTCAAGGACCTGGCCCTCGCCGCCTACGTGGGCGTCGGCTTCACCCCCTCCGGTTACGGCCAGCCCGTGGCCGCCACCGCCGGGCCGGCCGGCCCGGCCGGCGGGACCGGGTCACAGGACCAGCCCGACCATCACCGCCCACCCGCCGCCAACGCGGCCGCCAACCTGGTCACCGGCATGGATGTGGTGGACGCCCACGAGATGCTGATGGTGGTCGGCCAACAGGCCCGCAAGGGCTACGACCGCACTTCGAGCGCCCTCCATCAGGCCGCCGTGGTGACCCGGGCCGCCCAGGCCGCCTACCAGAGGCAGGAGGCGGCGGTGGGCGCCGCGGAGGCCCGCCTGCTGCAGACCCAGGAGACCCTCAAGCTGGTGACCACCGCCGCCATCACCCCCGGGGCGGCGGCCGCCACCTCCATCCCCGACCTGCTCACCGCGGCCACCAAGGGCACCGTGTCGTCCATCCCGACCACGACCTCCACCAGCACCACCACCACGACGACCCTGCCCGACGCACTGCAGGCGGCGGTGCAGACGCCGGCCGGGCCGACCACCATCAACGGCGCCCCGCCCACCTCCCCCACCATCCTCGGCGCCCCCGTCCTCAGCCAGGCCGAGCTGCAGGCGTGGTGGGCCACCCTCAGCCGTAAACCGAACCTCACCGTGCCCGTCGACCAGCTCATCGCGTCGTACGCCAAGTGGGGCAAGAAGCTGGGCGTCCGCGACGACGTCGCCTTCGCCCAGTCCATCATCGAGACGGGGTATTTCTCGTTCCCCTCCTACGGCCAGCTCACCGACAAGGACAACAACTTCGCCGGCATCGGCGCCTGCGACACCTGTGCGCACGGCTGGAGCTTCCCGACCGCCGACACGGGCGTCCAGGCCCAGCTGGAGCTGCTCCACCTGTACGCCACCGACCAGCCGTGGCCCAAGGACGTGGCCAACGTGATCGGCGCCACGTCGGTGGGCGGCTGCTGCGCCACCTGGTCGAAGCTGGCCGGCACGTGGGCGTCGAGCACCGTCTACGGCATCTCGATCATGACCGTCTACGACCGGATGCTTCAGTGGGTGATCCCCCAGCGGGAGCTGGCCGCCGGCCTAATCGCGCCGAGCAGCCCGGCCGCCCGGGGTCCCGAGCTGGCCCCTCTCCCGGGCGCCAAGGGTGCCACGGGCGCCAAGCCGACGAGCCCGAACACCGCTCCGGCGACGACGACGGGGGTGGCCGCCGCCTCGGTGCAGCACGGCTGAGCCCCCGACCCTGGGTCAGAACGCCGGCGGCACCCGGGCGATCCGGGCCAGCACCCAGTCGTAGGTGCCGTTGCTGACCAGCGCCTTGCAGTACTTGCAGACCCCGGTGAAGTCGAGCTCGAGCGGGGCGCCGCAGTTGGGGCAGTGGTCGGTCATGGTGCCGCCCGCCTGGGGGGTCCGGGCCGCCGCGGCGCGCTGGAACGTCCAGTCCTCGGCCCACTGCTGGGGGTCCTTGGATCCCCGCACCACCTTGCCCCGGTCGTCCACGTCGTAGTCCGAGGACACGGACAGGATGCGCACGGTGATCGTGTCGTAGTTCTGATCGGTGTGGACGGCGATCACGCCCACGCTCTCGCAGCTGAGCCCGTCGAGGACGTTGCGCTTGCCGGAGTTGCGGTAGCTCTCGATCTGGAAGCGGTGCTGCTGCCACAGGCCGTCGGCCATCACCTGCCGGCTCATGTCGGAGTTGCGCTCGGACCACGCCGCCTCGACCAGGAAGAAGGTGCGCTGCACCTGCTGCAGGAACACGTCCCGGTCGAACAGTGGGTCCTTGGCCTTGATGGCGGCCAGCCCCTGCTCGGGGTCGTCGACCGCGGCCGGAGCCGATGTCCCGGGAAAAAGGTCCCCGCGCACGCTGGCCATCGCCGGCTGCTCGGAGTGGGTCCATGCGCCGTCGAGCGGGGACGCCGGCGCGCCGGCCCCGTCGGCCATCTCCCACCCGCTCGTGTCGGTGCTGCGCCGCCGGCTGAACAGGCCCATCGCGGTCAGGGTACCGAGCTGCCAGCCACCCGGTGAGCGCCTACGACGCGGCGGGCGCCTCGCCGCCGGCCGCGGTGCCGCACGACGGGCAGAACTTGGCGCCCGGCGCCAGCTCCTCGCCGCAGTTCGAGCAGTGGGCCACCACAGGGGCCATGGCCGTGCCGCACGAGGCGCAGAACTTCGCCCCGGAAGGGTTGTCCGCCTGGCAATTGGCGCATTTGACCATGGCCGGGGCCAACGACGTACCGCAGGAAGCGCAGAACTTGGCCCCGGCGGCGTTGTCGGTCTGGCAGTTCGGGCACTTCACCCCGGGCTGGGACTGGGCCGTGTAGCCGGCGCCCCCACCGGCGAAACCGGGTCCGGGCGGCGGGGGCGGGCCGGGCTGCACGGGCGCCGCGGCCTGGCCCCCCATGCCCAGCCCGGCGGCCAGGAAGGCGCCGCTGACCGCGCCGCCGCCCTGGGCCATGCCCTGGCCGGCGCCGAGGGCCATCTCCCCGGCGGCGTACTGCTGGAACCCGCCGGCCAGCCGGGAGTAGGCCGTGTCCTTGGCCAGCGTCTTGAGCTGGGCCTCGTCCTCGGCCGACAGGTTGATGTCGAAGTTACCCATGCGGATGATCTCGACCCCGTAGCTGGCCAGCTGCTCGTTGCCGGAGGCCACGACCTCCTTCTCGATGTCGGGCGTGTAGGCCGACAGGCCGAGGATGGGCCAGCCGTTACGCACGATCTGGACCGTCATGTGGGTGCGCATGACCTTCAGCAGCTGGTCGGACATCCAGCCGGTGACGGCGTCGTTGTCGGCCACGTCGACCGTGCCGACCAGGTTGGTGATGAGGGCGACGGGGTCCTTGACCTTCATCGAGTAGTCGCCGAACACCCGCAGCGTGACGATCATCCCGGTCTGGGGGTCCTGCACGTCGTCGATGCGCCCGCCGAACGGGTTGCGGGGGTATTCCCGGGTGCCGACGAAGTACAGCTCGGCCTTGTAGGCGTTGCCGCCCGTGGCGAAGTCGATCAGGACGCCGAGGCCGGGGATCTCGTCGGCGTCGATCTGGTGCCGGCCCGGGCCCATGGTGGCCACGACCTGCCCCGTGTTGACGAACAGCGCCATCTCGTCGGCGTTGACGATGGCCCGGGTGAACTTGCGGATGTTGTGGTCGGGCCACTTGAAGATGATCTGCTGCTTCTTCTCGTCGGGGACGGCGATGAACTCACGCTCGAACAGCGGCACTGGGGCCTCCTAGTTGCGCCCTTGCTTGGTGGCCTCAGGGTAGACCAGCCCGTTTCGCATGGTGTCGTCCCGCGCCTGAAATCATCCTGAAGGATGACCCGGATACGCCGCCGGGACCACCCCCCGGACTGGGCCGCCCCGGAACCCCGCCGGTAAGCTGGTTCGGTTACCCGAGCAAAGGATCAGTTTCGAATCGTGACCGACTCCGCTCCATCCCGCTTCGACACCCCCGCCGCCGTACGCGACGGCCTGCGGACGGTTTCCTACCTCGCCGACGAGGGGATCGCCGGGGTGGTGTTCCTGGCCGAGCGCCTCGGCAAGCCCATCCTGGTGGAGGGCCCGGCCGGCACGGGCAAGACCCAGCTGGCCAAGTCGGTCGCCGAGCTGACCGGTGCCCGCCTCATCCGGCTCCAGTGCTACGAGGGCCTCGACGAGTCCAAGGCCCTCTACGAGTGGAACTACAAGAAGCAGCTGCTGCGCATCCAGTCGCAGCGGATCGCCGAAGCGGAATCGGGCGAGAGGTGGAACGAGATCGAGGAGGACATCTTCTCCGAACCCTTCCTCTTGACCCGGCCCCTCCTCGAGGCCATCCGGGCCGAGGAGCCCGTCGTGCTGCTAATCGACGAAGTCGACCGGGTCGAGGTCGAGACCGAAGCCCTGCTGCTCGAGATCCTGTCGGACTACCAGGTGTCGATCCCCGAGCTGGGGACGGTCAGCGCCACCCAGATCCCACTCGTCTTCCTGACGTCCAACAACACCCGGGAGCTCTCGGAGGCGCTCAAGCGACGCTGCCTCTTCCTGCACATCGACTACCCGGACCTCGAGCGGGAGAAGGAGATCGTGCTCACCCGGGTGCCCGGCATATCCGAGTCCCTGGCCGACCAGGTGGTGCGCATCGTGCGCTCGATCCGCACCCTGGAGCTCAAGAAGGCGCCGTCGGTCTCGGAGACCCTCGACTGGGCCCGCACCCTGCTGCTCCTCGGCATCGAGTCGGTGGACTCCGCCACCGCCACCGAGACGCTGCACATCCTGCTCAAGTACCAGTCGGACATCGAGAAAGCGGCGAAGGACCTCAGCGCCTCGTCGACCGGGTCCCGCTAGGCCGCCGGGGTGGCCGCCACTGGGAGTGAGCTGCCCGTCGGCAGCTCGGCCGGTCTGCTCGAGTCGATCGCCGGTTTCGTCAAGGAGCTGCGCAACGCCGGCATCCCGGTGAGCCTCACCGAGAACCTCGACGCGGTCGAAGCGCTCCGCCACATTCCGATCGAGGACCGGGACGCGTTCAAGTACGCGCTGGCCGCCACGATGGTCAAGAACAATTCGCACTGGAAGACCTTCGAGACGGTCTTCGAGGTGTACTTCTCGCTGAGGGGCCGGGAGTACCGCCTCGGTGAGGCGGGCGACGAGGGGAGCGACACCGAGGAGCTGATCGCCTCCCTGATCGGGCCCCGCGAGGGCGAGGGGCAGGGATCGGCCGAGGGGCTGACCCCGGAGCAGTTGGCCGAGATGCTCTTCCGGGCGCTGATGGACGGCAACGACGCCATGATGCGGGCCCTGGCCCGGGCCGCCGTGACCCGCTACGCCGGCATGGAGCCGGGGCGGCCGGTCGGGGGGACGTACTACCTCTACCGCACACTGCGCCAGCTCGACCTGGACTCCATGCTGCAGCGCATGATGGAGGAGAGCCGGCGGGACGCGGGTGAGGGCTACAGCGACCTGGAGGAGCGGCTGGAGCGGGAGGAGTACGAGGCCCGCATGGACGCCCTCCGGCGGGAGATCGAAGCCGAGATCCGCCGGCGGCTGGTCGCCGACCGCGGCGCCGAGGCGGTGGCCAAGTCGGTGCGCAAGCCGCTGCCCGAGGACATCGACTTCATGCACGCCAGCCGGGAGGAGCTGGTCGCCCTGCGCAAGGCCATCGCTCCACTGACCCGCAAGCTGGCCGTCCGCCTGGCCCGCAAGCGCCGGCACGGACGGAAGGGGCCGCTCGATTTCCGCAGCACGGTGCGCCACTCCCTGTCATACGGCGGGGTCCCGGCCGACCCCAAGTTCCGCTATCCCCGGCCGTCCAAGCCGGAGATCATCGTGATCGCCGACATCTCGGGATCGGTGGCCGCCTTCGCCCGGTTCACCCTGCAGATGGTCTACGCCATCAGCTCCCAGTTCAGCCGGGTCCGGTCCTTCGTGTTCATCGACGGCATCGACGAGGTCACCGACTACTTCAAGGCGACCGAGGACATCTCGCACGCCATCCACCGGATCAACACCGAGGCGGATGTGATCTGGGTGGACGGGCACTCGGACTACGGGCACGCCTTCGAGGCGTTCTGGGAGCGCTGGGGGCGCGAGATCAACACCAAGTCGACCGTCCTGCTGCTCGGTGACGCCCGCAACAACTACCACGCGGCCCAGGCCTGGGTGCTGGGCGAGATGGCCAAGAAGGCCCGGCACGTCTACTGGTTGAACCCCGAGCCCCGTTCCTACTGGGACACCGGCGACTCCATTGTCAGCCAGTACGCCACCCATTGCGACGGGGCCTACGAGTGCCGCAACCTCAAGCAGCTCGAGCGCTTCGTGGAGCAACTCGGCTAGATCCCCTACGCTCTGCGCCGATATGTCCGACGGGCAAGGCATCACTGTCTCGGAGTGGCACACGATGAGCGAGGCGGCCGGCGGCGGAATACTGCGCGAGCTCCTCGACGGCGACCCGGTCGTCCGCGCCCCGATGACCCCCGCCCACGCCGACTGTGTGGTCCGGATCCACCAACTGGTCGAGTCGAGGATCGGCGAGGACGCCGTCACCCAGATGCACCGGCCGATCGTGCTCGACCCCCGTTCGGAGACCCGACCGGACATCGCCGTCCTGGCCCGGCCGGAGCACCGCACCGCCGGCTCCCACGCGCTGCTGCTGGTGATCGAGGTGGCGGACTCCAGCCATGGCCTCATCTACGGGCGGGGCCGGAAGGCCGCCTACTACGCCCGCTGTGGCGTGGCCGACTGCTGGATCGTGGACCTCCTGGGACAGCAGGTCCTCGTCCATTCCTCCCCCGCATCGGGGGGATACCGGGAAATCCGCAACCTGCGCCGCGGCGCCACGCTCTCGCCGAGCTCCCTGCCCAATGTGAACGTCACCGTGGACGAGGTGCTGGGGGTTGCCGGTCCGGCTCCGGAGTGACCTTCGGCGCGCCGAACACCGTCAGCCTCGGGTCTGGCCGTCCCCCTCGACGAGGTACTTCGTCGTCGTCAACTCCCGCAGGCCCATGGGCCCGCGGGCGTGCAGCTTCTGCGTGCTGATGCCGATCTCGGCCCCGAAGCCGAATTCCTCACCGTCGGTGAAGCGGGTCGAGGCGTTGACGACGACCGCGGCGGCGTCGACCTCTCGTTGGAACCGGCGCGCCGCGCCGAGATCGCGGGTGACGATCGCCTCGGTGTGGCCCGACCCGTAGCGGCGGATGTGCTCGATGGCCGCGTCGAGGTCGCCGACGACCCTCACGCTGAGGACCAGGTCCAGGAACTCGCGGGCGTAATCGTCGTCGGTGGCCGGAAGCGCTCGGTCGCCGAGCAGTTCGCACACCGCCGGGTCGCCCCTCAACTCCACCCCCTCGAGCATTCCGGCCACCACCGGCAGGAAGGCATCGGCCACGTCCCGGTGCACGACCAGCGACTCGGCGGCGTTGCACACGCTGGGCCGCTGCGTCTTGGCGTTGACGACGATGGCAGCCGCCATGTCGAGATCGGCGGCCGCATCGACGTAGATGTGACAGTTGCCGTCGCCGTCGATCACATAGGGGACCGTGGCATTCTCCTTGATCGACCTGATCAGAGAAGGGCCGCCGCGAGGGATGAGGCAGTCCACTATCCCCTCGAGGCGCATGAACTCCTTGGCCGACTCGTGGCTGACGTCGTCGACCAGCACCAGCGCGTCAGCCGGGACGCCGGACTGCTCGTAGCCCTCGCACAACACCGCGGCGACCGCCACGTTCGACTCGATGGCACCGGAGCTGCCCCGTAGGAATGCGGCGTTGCCGGACTTGAGGCAGAGGGCCGCGGCGTCGCTGGTGACATTGGGCCGGTTCTCGTAGATCACCGCGACCACCCCGAGGGGG
>DATGAX010000300.1:0-2307 GCA_035312965.1 Acidimicrobiales bacterium | reverse complement strand
ATCGGCATACCGTCGGGCAAGGTGGCCTACGTGGAGATCGGCACCTCCACCGACGATCGCCGCGTCGGGTTCGGCGCCCACTGACCCGTCCCCCGGGCCGCTCGACGGGATCGGTCCCGTGACTGACCTCCTCGACCGCCGCCTCGTGTTCGTCACAGGCAAGGGGGGAGTGGGCAAGTCCACCGTGGCCGCGGCCATGGCCCTGCTGGCCGCCCATCGGGGCAAGCGCACGCTGGTGTGCGAGGTGGACGCCAAGGGCAACCTGGCCGACTTCTTCGAGACGGCACCGACCGCCTTCCGGCCCAGGGAGATCCAACCCCGTCTGTGGGCGATGTCCATGAACACCGAGGAGTCGCTCCGGGAGTACCTGAACCTCAACCTGCGCGTGCCGCTCATGGGGCGCATCGGGCCCCTGGCCCACGCCTTCGAGTTCGTCGCCACCGCCGCCCCCGGCGTGAAGGAGATCCTCACCGTCGGCAAGCTGTGCTACGAGGTTCGCGAGCGCCACTACGACCTGGTCGTGGTGGACGCCGCCCCCACGGGCCACATCGTGGGCCAGCTGGCCGCCCCCCAGGCCATCAACGAGCTGGTCCAGGTGGGCCTGGTGCGCCAGCAGACGGGCTGGCTGCTCGACATCCTGTCCAACCCGACCACGACCGGGCTCTGCATCGTGGCCACGCCCGAGGAGATGCCGGTCAACGAGACCATCGAGCTCGCCGGGCGGGTGGAGCGGGAGACGTCGGTGGACCTCGCCGCCATCATCGTCAACCGTGTCCTCCCCGAGCTCTTCGGCCGGGGCGAGGAGGAGGTCTTCGAGAAGCTCTCCGAGCCCGACTGCGTGGAGGCGCTGAGCAAGGCTGTCGGCGGTGACGTCGGGCCGATCATGGCCGCGGCCCGGCTGGCGGTCACCATGCGACGGACCAGAGCAGCTCACCTCGAGCGCCTGCGCTCCGGTGTCGAACAGTCCGTTCCCATGCTGTACGTGCCCTACCTTTTCGCCCGATCGCACGGGTTGCGATCGACGAGACAGCTGGCCGACGCCTTGGGCGCCGAGCTCGGGTACTGATCGGTGCCGGGCCCACCCACGACCGCCAAGGGACCTCGCGCCGGTTCGCTGGAGCAGCTCCTGGCGGCCAAAGAGATCGCCATCACCTGCGGATCGGGTGGGGTGGGGAAGACGACCGCGGCGGCAGCGGCGGCGGCCATGGTGGCGGTGAAGCAGGGCGGCAAGGTGCTGGTGGTCACGGTCGATCCGGCCCGGCGACTGGCCAACGCCCTGGGCCTGGAAGGGTTCGGGAACGCGGAGAAAAGGGTGCCCCCCGAGGCCTTCGCGGCGGCAGGGGTCACGCCCCGAGGCGAGCTGTGGGCGGCCATGCTCGACACCAAGGAGGCATGGGACCGCCTCGTGCAGCGTCACTCGCCCGACGCCCGCACGGCCCGCCGCATCCTGGACAACCCGCTGTACCAGAACGTGTCGGGTCGGTTCGTGCAGAGCCATGAGTACATCGCCATGGAGCGGCTCTACGAGATCCACTCGGAGGGGGACTACGACCTGATCGTCGTGGACACGCCCCCCACGCGTAACGCCCTGGACTTCCTGGAGGCGCCCCAGCGCATGGCGGACTTCTTCTCCAGCCGCTTCCTCCGCTGGCTCACCGTGCCTTACCGCTCCCGGCTTGTGAACCTGGCCTCCCGGCCCTTCTACCAGGTGGCCGACCGCATCCTGGGCTCGCAGTTCCTCCAGGACATCGCCGAGTTCTTCATCCTGTTCCAGACCATGTACGCAGGCTTCGTGGAGCGGGCCGAGGCCGTGGGCCGGCTCCTGCATGACCGGCGCACGACATTCGTGGTCGTCTCGACCCTGGAGGCCGCGCCGCTGCGGGAGGCAGAGTTCTTCATCGACGCCCTGGCCGACAAGCGCTTCCACATGGGCGCGGTCGTGCTCAACAAGGTCCTCCCCCGCTACCTGCTCGACGAGGACACCGCCGCCGTCGCGGAGCGGATGAGGGCGCGGGCCGACGAGGTCGCCGGCGAGGTGGCGAACGGCGCCGGAGACCCCGAACAGATCGCCCGGGTCCTGCGGGAGGTGGCCGACAGCTTTTGCAACTTCGAGGTGGTCGCCCGCCGGGAGGCCGAGCAGCGGGCCGAGCTCGCCCTCACCCCCGAGGTGATAGTGACGGTGCCCTTCTTCGAGGTCGACATCCACGACCTGGCCGGGCTCCTGCGCCTGGGCGAGCGCATGTGGGCGAGCCACGGCTGAGCCTCCGGCCCGGGGAGGAGGATCGGGCCCCTCTTGACCGGCGGGTC
>DATGAX010000299.1:0-10185 GCA_035312965.1 Acidimicrobiales bacterium | reverse complement strand
CGGGGCAAGGAGCAGATCCCCTGCGACAGCTTCTCGGTCGGCGACATCGGGGCGGTGGCCAAGCTGGCCGACCTGATGACCGGCGACACGCTGGCGCCCAAGGGCACGCCGGTGGCCGTGCCGGCGGTGACGGCGCCGGAGCCGGTTCTGCAGATCGGCATCCGGCCGCGGTCCAAGGGCGACGAGGACAAGCTCATGACGGCCCTGCACCGCCTCCAGGACGAGGACCCGGTGCTGGTCGTGAGGCGCGAGGACGAAACGCACCAGACCCTCCTCGGAGGTCACGGAGAGACTCATCTCGCCATCGTCACCGAGAGGCTGGCCCGCAAGTTCGGCGTCGAGGTGGAGACCGAGCCGGTGGTGGTGCCCTACCGGGAGACCGTCACCGGCACCGCCGAAGCCGAGGGCAAGCACAAGAAGCAGAGCGGCGGCCACGGCCAGTTCGGGGTGGCCAACATCCGCATGAAGCCCATGGAGCGCGGCGGCGGCTTCGAGTTCGTCGACCAGATCGTCGGGGGCGCCATCCCCCGCCAGTTCATCCCGGCCGTGCAGAAGGGCCTGGAGGAGGCCATGGCGGCCGGCGGCGTGCACGGCTGGCCGGTGGTCGACGTGTCGGTCACGCTCTTCGACGGCAAGTTCCACGCCGTCGACTCGTCCGAGATGAGCTTCAAGATGGCCGGCTCGCTGGCCTTCCGCGAGGCCATGGAGAAGGCGCAGCCCATCCTGCTCGAGCCCGTCTCCAAGTTGGAGGTCGTCGTGCCGCCGGCCTATCAGGGTGACGTGATGGGTGACCTCAACGGGCGCCGGGGCCGGGTGCAGGGCACCGAGACCGATGCGGCCGGCGAGTCGATGATCACCGCCTACGTGCCCACTTCGGAGATCCTGCGCTACTCCATCGACCTGCGCTCCATGACCGGTGGGCGGGGACGCTTCCACGCCGAGCACGACCACTACGACCCGTTGCCGCAGAACCTCTGGGCCGCGGTCGCCCGGAAGGAGCAGACCTGAGAGGCGGTCGGCCCCGGCTCAGGCCGGCCAGGCGGCCGTGATCTTGGAGTAGGAGGCCGACAGCGGTTCGGGCAGGACCCTGGCCTCGGCCACGGACGTCATGAAGTTCGTGTCGCCGGCCCACCGGGGCAGGGCGTGCAGGTGGAAGTGGTCCGGGATCCCGGCCCCCGCGGCCCGGCCGAGGTTGGCGCCCAGGTTGAGCCCGTCGGGCCCGTAGGCGGCCCGCAGCGCCGACACGGCCGCCGTCACGCCGGCCCACACCGCGGCGCCCTCCTCGGGTGTGAGGTCTTCGGGGGAGGCGGTGTGGCGGACCGGCATCACCATCAGGTGACCGCTGCCGTACGGGTAGGCGTTGAGGATGGCCAGCGCCTTGGCGCTCGGGTGGCGCCAGAGGATGTAGGTCTCGTCGTCGGGCAGCCCGCTGGCCAGGATGGCGCAGAAGACGCATTCCCCCCCGGCCGGCGCCGGGCCGCTGACGCTCTCGATGTAGGAGCTGCGCCAACCGGCCCAAATCCGCTCGAGCAGGGTCATTTGGCGGTGACGGCGTGGGATGCGATCTCGTCCAGCAGGGCCATCCTGAACTCTTCCAGCGGGACGTCCCGGCGGGCCGCCTGCTCGCCGCGGGCGTTGACCCCCACTGTCCCCGCCGCCACGTCGTCGTCACCCACGACCAGCACGTACGGGACCTTCTCCAGCTTGGCCTTGCGCACCCGGGCGCCGAGCCCCTCGTCGGCGTCCATCACGTCGACCCGCACGCCGGCTTCGCGCAGCGCGGCGGCGACTCCGTCGGCGTAGCCCTGGTGGTCGCTGCGCACGGGGAGCACGACCACCTGCACCGGCGCCATCCAGGTCGGGAAGGCGCCGGCGTAGTGCTCGAGCAGGATCCCGAAGAAGCGCTCGACCGACCCGAACAGGGCGCGGTGGATCATCCACGGGCGGTGCCGCTCGTTGTCGGACCCGACGAACTCCATGTCGAAGCGCTGCGGCATCTGGAGGTCCACCTGGAGGGTGGAGACCTGCCAGCGCCGGCCGATGGCGTCCTTCACATGGACGTCGATCTTCGGCGCGTAGAACGCGCCCTCGCCCTCGGCGACCACGTAGGGGACGCCGGCCGACTCCGCCGCGGCCCGCAGCGCCTCGGTGGCCACGTCCCATTCCTCGGGCTCGCCGACGAACTTCTCGGGCCGGGTGGCCAGCTCGGCCTCGAAGTCCTCCAAACCGAAGGCCCGCAGCATCCGCAGCACGAAGGCGAGCAGGGACGCCAGCTCCGACGACAGCTGGCCGGGGGTGCAGAAGATGTGGGAGTCGTCCTGGGCGAAGCCCCGCACCCTGAGCAGCCCGTTGAGCACACCGGACCGTTCGAAGCGGTACACGGTCCCGAACTCGAACAGGCGCAGGGGTAGCTCCCGGTAGGAGCGCTGCCGGCTCTTGTACACCAGGATGTGCATGGGGCAGTTCATCGGCTTGGGGTAGTACGTCGCCCCCTCCATCTCCATGGGGGGGTACATGCCGTCCTTGTACCAGCCCAGGTGGCCCGAGATCTCGAACAGGGTGGACTTGGCCAGGTGCGGGGTGTACACGAACTCGTAGCCGCCCCGCTCGTGCTCGGCCCGGGAGAAGTCCTCCATCAACTTGCGGATCAGGCCACCTTTGGGGTGGAAGACGGGCAGCCCGCCGCCGATCTCGGGCGGGAAGTGGAACAGGTCGAGCTCGGCCCCGAGCCGGCGGTGGTCGCGCTTCTCGGCTTCCTCGAGTCGGTGCAGGTGCTCCTCGAGCGCCGCCTTGGACTCCCACGCCGTGCCGTATATCCGCTGCAGCTGGGGACGGCGCTCGTCGCCGCGCCAGTAGGCGGCGGCCACCTTCATGAGCTTGAAGTGCCCCAACCGGCCGGTGCTCGGCACATGGGGCCCCCGGCACAGGTCCACGAAGTCATCGGTGTTGCGGTAGGCGCTGACCGCGCCCCCGCCCACCCCTTCCGCCTGGTCGTCGGCCGCGGCGTCGACCCCCTGGATGATCTCCTGCTTGTAGGGCTGGTCGGCGAAGAGGGCCAGCCCTTCCTCGACGGAGTGCTCCTCGCGTACGAAGGGCTGGTCCTGGGCGACGATCTCCCGCATGCGGGCCTCGATGCGCTCGAGATCGCCGTCGCTGAAGTGGGCCCCGCCGGGGAGCTCGAAGTCGTAGTAGAAGCCGTCCTCGATCGGCGGCCCGATGGCGTAGCCGGCTCCCGGCCACAGCGACGTCACGGCCTGGGCCATCACGTGGGCGGTGGAGTGGCGCAGTATGTGGCGGCCCTCCGGGCTGGCGTCGGTGATGACCGCCACCGCCGCCCCGTCGGCGAGCGGGGCGGTGAGATCGGTGGCCCGGCCGTCCACGGAGACGCCCACCGCCGCTTTGGCCAGGCCGCGGCCTATCGAGGCGGCCAGGTCGGCCCCCGTGGCGCCGGCCGGCAGCTCCCGGATCGCGCCGTCAGGCAGTCGGACGGTGATGGCATCGGGCATGGTCGCTAGAGGATACGGGGCTCAGAGCCCGACGCCGAGAAGATTGGCGGCCTCCGAGACGCCCCGGCCGGCCGTCGCCGCGGCGTCGATGGCGGCGATGGCCGACGCGGTGTCCAGATCGTCGTCCAGCGCGACCCGCACCTCGTCCAGCGCACCCGCCCCCGGACCGGCGCGCCTCCAGTCCTGCAGCCGGGCGGTGGCCGCCGGCATCAGGCCGTCGTGCCAGTCCCAGTCCGACCGGTACCGGTGGCCGAGCACGGCCAGGCGGATGGCGGCCGGCTCCCAATCCTTGAGCAGGTCGTGGACGAACACCAGGTTGCCCAGCGACTTGGACATCTTGGTGCCGTCCAAGCGGACCATGCCGGTGTGCACCCAGTACCGCACGAAGCGCGATCCCGTCGCCGCCTCCGACTGGGCCGCTTCACATTCGTGGTGGGGGAAGATGAGGTCCGATCCCCCGCCGTGGATGTCGATGGTCTCGCCCAGCTCGCGCATGCTGAGCGCCGAGCACTCGATGTGCCATCCAGGGCGGCCGGGGCCCCAGAGCGAGTCCCAGAACGGCTCGTCCGGCGCCGACGGCTGCCAGAGGACGAAGTCGAGGGGGTCCCGCTTGTGCGGGTCGTCGGGACGGCCGCCCCGCTCGGCCGCCAGCGCCAACATGGTGGCCCGGTCGAAGCGGCTGACCTGGCCGAATTTCTCGAACGAGGAGACGTCGAAGTAGACGGCCCCGCCCGAGCGGTAGGCGTGACCCGACTCCAGCACCATGCCGATGAAGCCCAGGATGTCCGGAATGGCCGAGGTGGCCCGGGGCTCGGAGTAGGCGGGCAGGAGTCCCAGCGCGCTCATGTCGGCGTCGAACCGGCTGACCTCTTCGGCGGCCAGGTCGAGGTAGTGGACCCCGAGCTCCCGTGCCTTGCGCAGGATGTCGTCGTCCACGTCGGTGACGTTGCGGACACACTGCGTCTCGTGGCCCACGTCCCGGAGGCGCCGCTGCAGCACGTCGTAGGCGAGGTACGTGGCGGCGTGGCCCAGGTGGGCGGCGTCGTAGGGCGTGATGCCGCAGGTGTACATCTTGACGACGGGTCCGGCCTCGAAGGGCACGACCTGGCGCCGGGCGGTGTCGAACAGCCTCACGGCAACCCGGTGACGCGGATGGCGGCGTGGGTCTTGTAGCGGCGGTTGATCTCGAGCAACGCCGGGGTCAACGCCTCGATGGCCAGCGCGCTTCCCAGCCCGCCGGTCTCGACCCCGCGCAGTCCGGGCAGGCGGTCCACCAGCTCGGCGACCTCCCGGCGGGCCTCCCGGTCGTCGGAGCACACCATGACGTCGGCGTCGAGGGGGTGGTCGAGGTCGCTCCACGGCCCGGCCGGGAGGTGGTGGAACGCCCCGACCACCCGTGACCGCGGCACGGCCCGGGCCACCGCCACGGTGACCGATCCCGTGGGCGGCAGCAGGGGCACCATCTCCTTGCCGAAGCGGGTCAGCGCATTGGCCATGGAGACGACGATCTTGCCGGCCAGCGCATCGGCCAGCGGGTCCAGTGTGGCCAGCAGGCCGTCCCAGGGCGTGGCCGCCACCACCAGGTCGGCGCCCGCCGCGGCGTCGTTCTCCCCCGGCACCAGGGCCAGGCGCCGGTCGGCCCACCGCTCCGCCAGGGCCGCCACCGTCTCCTCGGCCCGCTCCATGGCACGGGACCCGACGACGACCTCGAACCCGATCCCGGCGAACTGCACCGCCACCGCCTGGCCGGCCGGTCCCGTCCCTCCCAGAACACCGATTCTCACGGGGGGAGACTTGCACGTACCGGCCCGCCCGGTCGACTCGTGGCCGCCGGGTGGCCGGCCTGGCTACGGTGCCGGCGTGACCGACCGCTTACCGCCTTGTGTCGAGGGGGTGGCGCCCGACGGGACCCCGGTGCGGGTCGATCTGGGCGCCGGTCGCACGGTGCTCTGGTTCCTGACCTCGTCGTGCCGGCCCTGCCGGGCCGTGTGGCCCACGCTCGGGGCGGGCGACGTGGCCGTCACGCCCGACGCCGCCACCGAGAGCCGTCGCCGGGTCTCGGCCCTGGCACCGGCGGCGGCGACCGTCGTCATGTCGAGCGCAGCCTGGTTCGCCTTCGGGGCCGGGCCGGCGCCGTGGCGGGTCGTGGTCGAGGAGGGCGTGGTGGTCGAGGCGGGCTCAGGCCAGGCCGGGCCTTAGCGCGTCGACGGCGGCGACGATGGCGCCGAACACGTCCTCGACCGCCTGCTCGCCGTCGATGTCGACCACGAGGCCGCGCCCGGCGTAGAACTCGAGCATCGGGGCCGTCTCGTCGTCGTACACCGCCAGCCGGTGCCGGATGACCGGTTCGGTGTCGTCGGCCCGGCCGTCCATCCGGGCCCGGGCCAGGAGCCGGCGCAGCAGCTCGGCCCGGCCGACCTCGAGGTGCACCACGGCCTGCAGCTCGATGCCGGAAATGACCTGGGCGACCTGGTAAGCCTCCTCGGCCTGGGCCCGCGTCCGCGGGTAACCGTCCAGGACGTAGCCGCCCTGCGCCGCCGCCTCCAGGACATGGGGCCCCAGCATGTCCAGCACCAGCCGGTCGGGGACCAGGTCGCCCCGCGCCACGTAACCGGCGGCGGCCCGGCCGATCTCCGTGCCCGCCTCCACCTCCCGGCGGAAGAGCTCGCCGCTCGACAGGTGGGCGATCCCGTAGTGGGCCGCCAGCCTGGTCGCCTGCGTCCCTTTCCCCGCGCCGGGCGGGGCGACCATCAGCAGGCGCACGGGGCGACGCTACCGAAGGGCGGCGCGCCGCACCGCATCCTCGACCGCGGCCGGCGTCAGCTCGAGGAGGGACACGTAGGCTCCCCCCATGGTCACCGCCAGGTGGGCGGCCAGGCCCAACCGGGGACCGGACCCTTCCCCTGCCGGCTCGGCGTCGATCACCACCGCGGCCACGCCGCGCCGGCGGATCTCGAGGGCCGCCGCCGACGCCGCTTCGAGCGGGTCGGCCCCGCCCGTCGCGGAGGTGGCTCGGCCGTCGGTGACCACCACGAGCAGGGCCCGGCGGGCGCTGGCCTGGCCCTCCCGTACCGCCAGGTCCAGGGCGGTGCGCAGGCCGGCGGCCAGCGGGGTGCGACCGCCCGTGGGCAGCTCGGCCAGCCGGGCCCGGGCCACTTCCACGCTCGACGTCGGGCGCAGCAGCACGTCCGCTCCCTCGCCGCGGAAGGCGACCAGGGCGACCTGGTCGCGGCGCTGGTAGGCGTCGCGCAACAACGCGATGGCCGCTCCTTTGGCCGCCTCCATGCGCCGCGCCGTGCCCATCGAGCCGGAGGCGTCGACGGCGAGCACCACCAGGGTGCCCGTCCGCTGTTCGTGCACCGCCTGGCGCAGGTCGACCGGCGCGACCAGGGCGGTCGCCGCTTCGGGCCCGGCCTCGGCCCGGCGGGCCACGGCCCGGCGCACGGTGGCGCCGACGGCCACCGCGGTGATGGGGCCGTCGGGCGCCCGGTCGCCGACCAGGCGGCCGCGGGGCCCGCCGGCCGGATCGCGCCGCCCGGGCGGGCCGGCGTCGGGCGCCGAGCGCGCTGGTGGAGGGGGCAGGGCGGGGGCCACGCCCTGCTCCGGCGGGACCACCTTCGGCTCGTCGGGCCGGCCCGGATCGGGGTCCGGGCCTTCGAGGTGCTCGGCCAGGGCCTGCTCCAGCCGGTCCCGGTCATGGCCCGGTGGGTCGAGGGGGTCGCGCCGGGCCCGGTGGGCCAGGGCGAGGGGCGCCACCCTCCGGACGTCCTCGGGGCCGGCCCCGGGCCGGCCCTCCCAGCCGGCCAGGGCGGCCGCCGCCCGGCAGATGGTGAGGTCGGCCCGCAGCCCCTGGGCGCCGGCCGCGGCGCAGATGCCGGCCACCGCCTCGGTCACCTCGGGGGGGACCATCGCCGGCCGCCAGGTGGCCAGCCGGGCGGCCAGCTCGCCCTGCGCGTCACCGACGGCTCCGGTCACGGCGTCGGGATCGGCGTCGAAGTCCAGCCGCCGGCGCAGGGCGGCCACCCGCTCGGGTCCCGTCGCCGGCGTGCGCACGTCCACGGCCAGGCCGAACCGGTCGAGCAGCTGCGGCCGGAGGTCCCCCTCCTCCGGGTTCATGGACCCGACCAGGACGAACCGGCTGGGATGGGTGTGCGACACCCCCTCCCGCTCCACCCGGTTGATCCCGCTGGCCGCCACGTCGAGCAGCACGTCGACCAGGTGGTCGGGCAGGAGGTTGATCTCGTCCACGTACAGCACGCCGCCGTCGGCGGCGTGGAGCAGGCCGGGCTCGAACCGCTTCTCGCCGCCCGTCAGTGCGGCCGCCATGTCGAGGGTGCCGACCACCCGGTCCTCGGTCGCGCCGATGGGCAGCTCCACGAACGGGGCCCCGTCGGCGAGGAGGGCGGCCAGGCCGCGGGCCAGCGTGGTCTTGGCGCTGCCCTTGTCGCCGCGCAGCAGCACACCGCCGATGCGGTGGTCGCAGGCGGCGAGCAGGAGGGCCAGCTTGGCCTCTTCCTGGCCGACCACGGCCGAGA
Source organism: Acidimicrobiales bacterium (assembly GCA_035312965.1). Classification (GTDB taxonomy): domain Bacteria; phylum Actinomycetota; class Acidimicrobiia; order Acidimicrobiales; family Palsa-688; genus JAKCDU01. Next base: position 2,144 of record DATGAX010000299.1, on the reverse strand, counting down.
ACGGCAGGAACCCGCTCACCTGCCCTCCTCCCAGCCCTCGGCTTCGAGCACGGCGCCGCGCAGGGTCGCCAGCGCCCCCTCGGACGCGTCCCACAGCCCCCGCTGGTGCGCTTCGAGCAGCCGCTCGGCCATGGCCCGCAGCGCCCAGGGGTTGGACGACTCGAGGAACTTCCGGACCTCGGGATCGGCCACATAGGCGTCGGTGACCCTTTCGTACATCCAGTCCTCGACGACCCGGGCGGTGGCGTCGTAGCCGAAGAGGTAGTCGACCGTGGCGGCCAGCTCGAACGCTCCCTTGTACCCGTGGCGGGTCATGGCCGAGATCCACTTGGGGTTGAGGACCCGGCTGCGGACCACACGGGCGGCTTCCTCCTGCAGGCTGCGGACCCGGGGTGCAGCCGGGTTGGACGAGTCGCCGAAGACCGCTTTGGGCGCCTGGCCCGACAGCACCCGGATGGTGGCGATCATGCCGCCGTGGTCCTGGAGGTAGTCGTCGGAGTCGAAGATGTCGTGCTCGCGGTTGTCCTGGTTCTTGACCGCCACCTGGATGCGGGCGAAGCGGCGCCGCATGGCGTCGGCGGCCGGGACGCCCATGCCGCGGCGGCCGTAGCTGTAGCCGCTCCACGCCGTGTAGACCTCGGCCAGATCCTCGTCGCTCCTCCAGTTGCGGCCGTCCAGCAGGGGCAGGATCCCGGATCCGTAGGCCCCCGGCTTGGCCCCGAAGATGCGGGGGTCACCGTCGTCGAAGCCGGCCAGGGCCACCGCCTCGTCGAGCAGGGCGACGAGGTGCGGGAAGGCGTCGCGGAAGAAGCCGGAGATGCGCAGCACCACGTCCACCCGGGGCCGGCCCAGCTCGGCCGGCGGTATCAGCTCGACGCCGGTCACCCGGCCCGACTCCGCCGCCCACACCGGCCGGACGCCCAGCAGGGCCAGCGCCTCGGCCACGTCGTCGCCGCCCGTCCGCATGGCGGCGGTGCCCCACACGACCAGTCCGACCGTCTCCGGGTAGCGCCCTTCTTCGGCCACGTACCGCTCGATCAGCCGGTCGGCGAGGGCCTGACCGACCTCCCAGGCCAGCTGGGACGGGAGGGCCTTCGGGTCGACGGAGTAGAAGTTGCGACCGGTGGGCAGGACGTGGGCCATGCCCCGGGTCGGGGCGCCGCTCGGGCCGGGCGGGATCCACCGCCCTTCCAGGGCGGACAGCACGGAGCCGATCTCGTCGGTGGTCCGGTCGAGGGCCGGCCCCACCACCGAGTGGACCCAGTCCAGCACGGCCGCCTCCTCTAGCGAGGCGGCTTCGGCCGTCCCTTCGAGCAGGCGCCGGCACTCCGCCTCGACGCGGTCGACGTCGGCCCGCGCCGCGCCCTCGCCGAGGGGAGCCCGGAGCCGGGCCGCCACCACCTCCCTGAGCGACGGGACGCCGGCCTGCGCCAGGCGGGTCAGGGCCAGCAGGAGGTCGACCCGGACTGCACCGGCGGGCGCCCGCCCGAGGATGTGCAGACCGCCCCGGATCTGGGCGTCCTTGAGCTCGCACAGGTACCCGTCCACGTGGGTGATCAGGTCGTCGAAGGCGTCCCCGTCGGGTGCTTCCGCCACCCCGAGGTCGCGGTGCAGCTGGGCCGACACCAGGAGGTCCCAGACCCGGGCCCGGATGGCCGGCAGCTTGGACGGGTCCAGGGAGGCCACCTGGGCGTACTCGTCGAGCAGCTGCTCCAGCCGGGCCACGTCGTCGTAGGTGTCGGCCCGGGTCATCGGCGGGAGCAGGTGGTCGACGATGGTGGCGTGGGCCCGGCGCTTGGCCTGGGTGCCTTCGCCCGGGTCGTTGACGACGAACGGGTAGACGAGCGGGAGGTCGCCGAGGGCCACGTCGGGCCAGCACCCGGCGGACAGCCCCACGCTCTTTCCGGGCAGCCATTCCAGGGTGCCGTGCTTGCCCATGTGCACGACGGCGTCGGCCCGGAAGCTCTCGTCCAGCCACCGGTAGAAGGCGAGGTAGTGGTGCGTCGGCGGGAGGTCCGGTGAGTGGTAGACGGCCACGGGGTTGGCTCCGAAGCCGCGGGGCGGCTGGACGGTGATGATCACGTGGCCGAGGTCGAGGCCGGCGACGGCCAGGTCGCCGGTCGCCGGATCGCGGTACACCGATC
>DATGAX010000298.1:0-6915 GCA_035312965.1 Acidimicrobiales bacterium | reverse complement strand
GCGGGCGGGGGCCATCGGATACCTCACCAAGGACGCCGGCCGAGACCACATCGGCCGTGCCCTCGAAGCGGCCGCCTCAGGGCAAGCCGTGCTCGACCCGGCCGTCCAGGCCCGACTCGTGGACGTGGCCACCCTGCCTGCGGTCCGAACTGAACAGGGACACCTGCCCGACGGCCTGACCCAGCGAGAGGCGGAGGTCCTCCGGCTGATAGCGGCCGGGCGGTCGAACAACGAGATAGGCCGGGAGCTCTTCGTCAGCGAGGCCACCGTCAAGACCCACGTGAACCGCATCTTCGCCAAGACAGGCAGCCGGGATCGGGCCCAGGCCGTCGCCTACGCCCACCGTCGGGGCCTGGCATGAAGTTGATGTCGTCCCGGCCAGAGGTCCCTCGACGCTCTGACCAGGACGGAACGGGGTGACCGAGGGGACTTGAACCCCCGACCTCCAGGGCCACAACCTGGCGCTCTAACCAACTGAGCTACGGCCACCAAGGAGCGAACAGTCTGCCACAGGCTCGCCGGGCATATCCGGGGCTCGGGGCGGGTTGTGGAAGTTGTGGTGAAGGCCGCTCCCGACAGCGAACAGGACCTCGTGCGGCTGTACCTCGACGGGATCGGGCGCTACCCCCTGCTCAGCCAGGAGGAAGAGGTGGAGCTGGCCCAGGCCGTCGAGCGGGGCCGGGAGGCCACCGCCCGCCTGGCCGGCGACCAGCGGGGGCTCGAGCCGGCGGAGGTCGCCCGGCTGACGCGCGACGAGCGGGCCGGCCAGAAGGCCTACGAGAGGTTCGTGCAGGCCAACCTCCGGCTGGTTGTGTCGATCGCCAAGCGCTACCAGGGCGACCTGCCGATGCTCGACCTGATCCAGGAGGGCAACATCGGGCTCATGCACGCGGTCGAGAAGTTCGACTGGCGCCGGGGCTACAAGTTCTCGACGTACGCCACGTGGTGGATCCGCCAGGCCATCGGCCGCGGCATAGACAACACGGCCCGCACGGTGCGCCTCCCCATCCACACCGGCGACCAGCTCCGGCGGGTCCTGAGAGCCCGGGCCGTCCTGGAGGGCAGAGTCGGGCGCACCCCGACCAGCGCCGAGATCGCCGAGCACGCCGGCCTGACGGTCCGGGAGGTGGAGGCGTCGCTCAAGCTGCAGATGGAGCCGGTCAGCCTGGCCAGCCCCATCGGCTCGGAGGGCGACACGGAGCTGGCCGACGTCATGCCGGACGAGACCTCGCCCTCGCCGTTCGAGGCGGTGGCCCAGAGCATGCTGAGCGGGGAGGTGGCCAAGCTCATGGGCCGCCTGGGCGAGCGGGAGCGGCGCATCCTGAGCCTGCGCTTCGGGCTGGACAGAGGCGAGCCCCGTACCCTGGACGAGGTCGGCGTCGAGATGCACCTGACCCGGGAGCGCATACGCCAGATAGAGCGGGCCGCCCTGGCCAAGCTGCGCTCACCGCTCGGCTACGAGACGGTCCGGGACCTGCTGGCCTCCTGACCCTCCCCGCCGGGGACGGGCCGTACCACGAGGCCGCCGTCGGCGCCGTCGAGGTCGAGCACGGCCAGCGCCTCGGCCGGGCTGGACTTGTCGTGGGCCAGGCCCTCCACGTGGGTCTCACCCGCCGACCCCGAGCGGCGCACGTGGTAGTGCCCGTGCACGACGAGGCGGGGCCGGGTGCGGTCCACGGCCTGGTCCAGGAGGTCGCGCACGGCCCGCAGGTCGGCCACGATGTCGGCCGGGAGGCGCTCCAGCGCGGCCACCAGGCGGGCGGGCGGGACGTGGCCGGTGCTGGGCGCGGCGTGGCTGACCAGCACGTCGAGCCGGTCGTCGCCGAGGCGGTCCACGTCGGCCTGGGTCGGGACCTCCTCGGACCACCAGTTGACCCCCGGGCGGCGCAGGAAGCGGTCGATGCTGACCGCCCCGCCCAGCGCGCCGAAGCGCACCCCGGCCCACGCCCACCGGGTCCCCCGCGGCGCCCAGGACACGTGCCGGCGCATGGGTACCAGGCCGTCGCCGGCCGGCCCGACCGCCCGCCAGCGGCGCAGGGCGGCGTGGTTCTCGTGGTTGCCGTCGATACACACGAAGCGCACGCCGGACGCCCCGGCCACAGCCCGAAGTCCCCCAGCTGGAGCATCACGTCGGCCCCGCACCCGGCCGCCGCCGAGAAGCAGGACGCAGCCCACTCCCGGTTCCCGTGCCAGTCGCCGGCCAGCAGCACGCGCACGGCGGGCGGCCTAGGAGGCGGGCCGGGCCGAGCTGCCCAGCACCATCCACCGGGTCCCGGCGGCGCGGACCGCCATCCCGACCAACCGGGCCAGGATGAACCCGGTCAGCCCGCCCCACACCCCCGCGATCCCCCAGTGCCAGTGCAGGGCGGCCAGCGTCAGGGGGACGAACACCCCCAGCGCGCTCACCAGCGTGAGGGTGCGCATGAACGCCACGTCCCCGGCGCCGATCAACACGCCGTCCAGCGCGAACAGCACCCCCGCCGCCGGCTGCATCCCGGCGAGGAACGGCCACAACAGGTGGGCCTGGTGGCGCACCGCCCCCGACGACGTGAAGACGGCCGGGATCAGATCCCACCCGGCGGCCAGCACCACCCCGGTCACCAGCCCGGCGTAGAGGCCGTAGCGGGCCACGGCCGCCGCCGTCCGCCGGGCCGCGACGGGATCGCCGCCGCCGAGGGCCGCCCCGACCAGGGACTGGGCCGCGATGGCGAACGAGTCCAGTATCAGGGCGATGAACATCCACAGCTGGTAGCCCACCTGGTGGGCGGCGATCTGGGCCGTACCCATCCTGGTGGACACGCCGGCGGCGCACAGGAAGGCGGCCTGGAAGCCGACCTCGCGCAGCAGCAGGTCGCGGCCGATGGACAGCTGCTGGCGCACGACGGGCCAGGGTGGCCGCCACGGCCGCCCCTCCCCCTGCAGCGCCCGGATGAACAAGAGGCCGCCGACGGTCTGGGCCGCCACGTTGGCCAGCGCCGAGCCGGTCAGCCCGAGCCCGGCCGCGTAGACCAGCACCGGCGAGGCGGCGGCCGACGCCGCGTTGGCCCCCACCACGATGCGCACCGGCCGGCGGGTGTCCTGCACGCCGCGCATCCAGCCGTTGCCGGCCATGACCACGAGGATCCCGGGCAGGCCGAGCAGCGCCACCCGGAACCAGTGCAGCCCGGCGTGGAAGGCGGCGTGGTTGCCGCCGGCCAGGAGGTGCATGAGCGGCGCGGCCAGCGCCTCGCCCAGGCCGGCGCCGGCGACGCCCAGGATCAGGGCCAGGACGGTGGCGGCCACGCCCTCATCCACGGCCCGGTCCCGATCGCCGGCCCCGAACCACCGGGCCGCCCGGCCTGTAGTCCCGTAGTCCAGGAAGGCGCCGACCATGGCGACGAGCGAGACCAGCGTGGCGCCGATACCCAAACCGGCCAGGGCGGTGGCGCCCAGATGGCCGACCACCGCGGTGTCGACCAGCACGAAGGAAGGCTCGGCGGCCAGCACGACGAAGGCCGAGCCGGCCAGGCGCAGCATGGTGGGCGATTCCTGTATGCGGATAGACGCTATTGCCCCGCACAGCAGTAGCGTCCGGGCATGCGCTCCCTCGAACTGCGGACCACCGTCACCGAATCCGGCACCGTCGAGCTGTCCCTGGCCGAGACCGACGTGGCGGACCCGCAGCCCCATGAAGTGGTCGTGCGGGTCGAGGCCGCCCCCATCAACCCCTCGGATCTCGGTCTGCTACTCGCCGGCGCCGATCCGTCCAGCATGACGGCGGGCGGGACACCGGACCGGCCGACGGTCACCGCGCCCCTGCCCCCGCCGGCCCAGCGCGCCGCCGCGGCCCGACTCGGCCAGCCGATGCCGGCCGGCAACGAGGGGGCCGGCACCGTCGTGGCCGCCGGGTCGAGCCCCGAGGCGCAGGCCCTGCTCGGCAAGGTGGTGGCGGCGGCCGGGGGCGGCATGTACGCCCAGTACCGCGCCGTGCCGGCCGGGATGTGCCTCGAACTGCCGGACGGCGTCACGGCTGAGGAAGGGGCGTCGTCGTTCGTCAACCCGATGACCGTGCTGGGCATGATCGAGACGATGCGGGCCGAGGGCCACACCGCCCTGGTGCACACCGCGGCGGCGTCCAACCTGGGCCAGATGCTCAACCGGGTCTGCCTGGAGGAGGGGATCGGCCTGGTCAACGTGGTGCGCTCCCAGGCCCAGGCCGCCCTGCTGTCCGAGGCGGGCGCCAAGTTCGTGTGCAACTCGAGCGAGGACGGGTTCATGGCCTCGCTGATCGAGGCGGTCCAGGCGACGGGGGCCACGCTGGCCTTCGACGCCATCGGCGGGGGCCGCGTCGGCAGCCAGATCCTGACCGCCATGGAGGCGGCGGCCGCGGCGGGCGCCGAGTTCAGCCGCTACGGCTCCAACGTGCACAAGCAGCTGTACATCTACGGCGGGCTGGACCGCAGCCCGACCGAGCTGACCCGCAGCTTCGGCTACGCATGGGGTGTGGGGGGCTGGCTCCTGACGCCGTTCCTGATGAAGGCAGGTATGGACAAAGTGCAGCAGATGCGGGAGCGGGTCGTCGCCGGCGTCCGCACCACGTTCGCCAGCCGCTACACCGCGACCGTGTCGCTGGCCGGCGCCCTCAATGCCCGGACGATCGGCGAGTACGGGCGCCAGGCCACCGGCCAGAAGTACCTGATCACCCCGAACGCCTGAGCTACCTGGCGCCCACCCGCCCCGGGCGGCGGGCGCTGATCACGCCGGTGTCGAAGCCGGCCAGGTGGAGGCCGCCGGCGAAGCGGGCGTGCTCGATCTTGAGGCAGCGGTTCATGACGACGTCCAGCCCGCCGGCGTGGGCGACGGCCGCCGCCTCCTCGTTCCACAGGCCGAGCTGGGCCCAGAACGTGGACGCCCCCACCCGGACCGCTTCGGCCGCCACCGAGGGCAGCTCGTCGTTGCGCCGGAACACGTCGACCAGGTCCGGCGGGGCGGGCAGGCTGTCCAGCGACGGGTAGACGGGCCGCCCGAGGATCGACGTCTCGCGGGGGTTGACGAACCACACCTCGTAGTCGGTGCTCGAGCTGATCAGGTAGGTGGCGACGAAGTAGCTGGCCCGCTCCGGCTTCGAGGAGGCGCCCACCAGCGCCACTGTCCGGGTCCGTTGCAGGATGGCCAGCCGCTCGCGCGCCGACGGCGGCCGCCACGGCTCCTCGCCCCGCGCCGGCCGGTCGGAAACGGGGTCGCCCTTTGTCATGGGCCGACCTTGGCCGCGACCTGCAGAGCCCGGTCGAAGTCCCAGACGATGTCGTCGACGTCCTCTATCCCGACCGACACCCGGATCAGGTCCGGGCCCACCCCGGCGGCCCGCAGGGCCTCGTCGGACAGCTGCTGGTGGGTCGTCGACGCCGGGTGGATCACCAGCGTGCGGGTGTCACCGATGTTGGCCAGGTGGCTGGCCAGCTCGACGCTCTCGATGAAGGCCCGGCCCGCCTCGCGGCCGCCCTTCACGCCGAAGGCGAACACCGCCCCCGGGCCCCGGGGCAGGTACCGGCCGGCCAGGTCGTGGTACGGCGAGTCCGGCAGGCCCGAGTACGCCACCCACGCCACGGCCGGGTGGGCCGCCAGATGACGGGCCAGCACCAGGGCGTTGTCCACGTGGGCGTCCATGCGCAGCGACAGCGTCTCGAGGCCCTGCAAGAGCAGAACGGCGTTGAACGGCGACAGGCACGTCCCGAAGTCCCGCAGCTGCTCGACCCGTACGAGGGTGCAGAAGCCGTACTCGGCGAAGTTGTCCCAGTAGCGCAGGCCGCCGTAGCTCGGGATGGGGTCCGTCATGCGGGGGAAGCGGCCGTTGTCCCACGGGAACCGGCCGCTCTCGACCACCACCCCGCCGATCGATGTCCCGTGGCCGCCGAGGAACTTGGTGGCCGAGTGCAGCACGATGTCCGCCCCGTGCTCGAACGGCCGGCACAGATGGGGCGTGGCCAGCGTGGAGTCCACCGCCAGAGGGATGCCGTGCCGGTGGGCGATCTCGGCCAGCGCGGCCAGATCGGCCACCACGCCCGACGGGTTGGCCACGATCTCCGTGTACAGCACCTTGGTCTCCGGCCGGATGGCCGCTTCGAAGGCGGCCGGGTCGTCGGGGGGGACGAAGGTGGTCTCGATGCCGAGGCGGCGCAGCGACACGTCGAGCAGCGTGTACGTCCCTCCGTACAGTGCGGCGCTGGCCACGACATGGTCTCCCGACCCGGCCAGGGCGGTGAACGTCAGCAGCTCGGCTCCCTGCCCGCTCGACGTGGCCACCGCCCCGATGCCGCCCTCCAGGCTGGCCACCCGCTCCTCGAAGGCGGCGACGGTGGGGTTGGAGATTCGGCTGTAGATGTTGCCGTACTTCTGCAGGGCGAACAGGTCGGCGGCGTCGGCGGCGTCCTCGAAGACGAAGCTGGTGGTCTGGTAGATCGGCACCGCCCGGGCGCCGGTCGCCGCATCGGGCCGGTTGCCGGCGTGGACGGAACGGGTCCGGAACCCCCATTCGCGGTCGCCCCGAGGGTCACCTGGCATGGGCCACCTCGTCCAGGTAGGCGGCCATGTGGTCGGTGATCTCGCGGGCGTCGTCGCCCACGCCGTCTATGAAAGTGGACTTGCGCCGGCGCAGGAAGTTGGCCCCCATGACGTACACGCCGGGGCAGGCCGTGACGCCACCGTCGTGGCGCAGCCGCCCGCGGTCGTCGAGCACCGGGAGCAGCAGCCAGGGATAGTCGGAGCGGAAGCCGGTCGCCCAGAGGATCGTCTTGATGCCGCTGCTGCGCAGCGGCATGAGCAGCTTCGGATCCTTCGGTACCGCGGTCGGCGCCGGGCGCTCGGGCGGCTCCGCCTCGCCGTCCAGCCCGGCCGCGGTGGCCCACTCGTCGAGGCTGTCGAGCAGGCGGCCCCGCT
>DATGAX010000297.1:0-6198 GCA_035312965.1 Acidimicrobiales bacterium | reverse complement strand
TCCTGCACGACGGACGCCGGAACCGAGACCTGGCCTTCCAACTGGCGCCGGAACGCGGCGATGGCCGCTTCCATGCTCTCGGTCGACTCGGTCTCGGTGGCGGGAGCCTCGATAGCTTCAGTCACGGTAGAGAGCCTACCCAGGATCGGTGAATACCGGTTCGCGCCTGTCGAACCAGGCCCGCACCGCCTCGGCCTGGTTGGCGCTGCCGATGAGGCGGCCCATCTCCACCGACTCGTCGATGAACTGCTGGGCCAGCGGCACCCGTCCGGACTGGTTGAGCAGGCGCTTGGCGGCGCGGATGGCGTCGGGGTTGCGCCCGGCGATCTCGGTGGCCAGCGCCAGCGCGTCCTTGCGGGGGTCCTCCGAGACGCGGGTGGCCAGGCCGAGGCGGACCGCCTCCTCCCCCTCCACCATCCGCCCCGTCCAGGTCAGCTCCTTGGCCACGTCCAGGGGCACCAGCCGGGTCAGGGTGGCGGTGCCGGTCATGTCGGGGACCAGACCCCAGCGGATCTCCAGGATGGAGATCCGGGCGTCGGGCGCCATGATCCGCAGGTCGGCGGCGAGGGCGATCTGGGCCCCGCCGCCCAGGGCCACCCCGTGGATGGCGGCGATGACGGGGACGGGCAGCTCGGTCCAGGCGTAGGCGGCCTGCTGGGCCCAATTGGCGATGCCGGCGTCGCGCCGGCCCAGGTCCCGCACCCCGCCGTCCCCGCCCCCCGCTCCGGCCGGGGCGTCGGCGGTGCCGGCGGCGTCGGCGGTGCCGGCGGTACCGGCGAGCGAGGCCAGGTCCAGGCCGGCGCAGAAGCCCCGACCCTCCCCCGACAGCACCACGGCCCGCACGGAGGGGTCGGCCGCCACCCGCCCGGCGGCGGCCCGGAGGCCGGCGAACATGGCCGGATCGAGGGCGTTGATCTTGTCGGGACGGTTGAGGCGGACGTCGGCGACGCCGCCTTCCACGGTGACGGTTACCCGTTCGGGCTCTGCCATGGCTAAGACTCTGTCAGATGTCCGTCGCCACCACACTCGCCGACGCCCTCCGGGACGTGGTCGGCACGGCCCATGTCCTGACCGACCCCGACACGCGCTCCCCGTTCGAGACGGACTGGACCCGCCGGTTCTCCGGACCTTCCCTCGCCGTGGTCCGGCCCGGGTCGGCGGCCGAGGTGGCCGGGGTGCTGGCGGCGTGCACGTCAGCCGGCTGGCAGGTGGTCGTCCAGGGGGGCAACACCGGACTGGTCGGCGGAGCGGTACCGGCCCGCCCTGCGGGGGCCGGCGCCGACGAGCGGGCTCCGGTGATCCTGAGCACCGTTCGCCTCGACGGGCTGGGCGAGGTCGACACCGCGGCCAGCCAGGTCACCGCCGGGGCCGGCGTCACCCTCGGCCGGGTCCAGGCCGTGGCGGCGGCCGCCGGGCTGTCGTTCCCCGTCGACCTGGCCGCCCGGGACTCGGCCACCGTCGGAGGGATGGTCGCCACCAACGCCGGGGGGCTGCACGTCCTGCGGTACGGGTCCATGCGCAGCCAGGTGATGGGCCTCGAAGCCGTCCTGGCCGACGGCACGGTCCTGTCCCGCATGAGCGGCCTGGTGAAGGACAACACCGGCTACGACCTGTCCCAGCTCCTGGTCGGCTCGGAGGGCACGCTGGCGGTGGTGACGGCGGCCCGGTTGAGGTTGGTCCCGGCCCACCCGATGCGGGTGGTCGCCCTCCTCGGACTGCCCGGCACGGCGGCGGCGGTGGAGGCGGTGGACCGCATCCGCCGCGCCGTCGAGGGGCTGCAGGCGGCGGAGATCTTCTACCAGGACGGCCTGGCCGCGGTCCTGGCCCACGGCCGGCTGGCCCCGCCGCTCGGCCGGGAATGGCCGGCCTACCTGCTGGTCGAGTGCGCCGGCCAGCACGACCCCAGCGACGGCCTGTTCGAGGTGCTGGCGAGCCTCGATCTGGACGACGACGCCACCGCGGTCGCGGCCGACCCGGCCGGCATGGCCCGGCTGTGGGCCTACCGCGAGCGACACACCGAAGCGATCTCCGCTCTGGGCGTGCCACACAAGCTCGACGTCACCATCCCGCAGGCCCGGCTGGCCGAGTTCGAAGGCGCCGTGCGCGGGGTGGTCGCGACGGCCGCGCCGGGGGCCACCCTCGTCCTCTTCGGGCACGTGGGCGACGGCAACCTGCACGTCAACGTGGTCGGCCCGCCGCCCGAGGACGAGTCGCTCGACGAGGCCGTTCTCGACCTGGTCGCCGCCATGGACGGCTCCATCAGCGCCGAGCACGGCATCGGGCGGGCCAAGACGGCCTGGCTGCACCTGTCCCGCTCCCCCGCCGAGATCGCGGTCATGAGGGCGGTCAAGGCGGCCGTCGACCCGGTGGGGGTCCTCAACCCCGGCGTGCTGCTGCCGGCGCCCTGAGCACTCGGGGCGGTGTCGAGCGCCCCGGGGCGTGCCCGATGCGCCGGGGGCGTGCCGATGGGCCGGGGGCGTGCCGATGGGCCGGGAGCGTGGACGTACCGGGCCTCCTGGTAGCGTCCGCCGGTGATGGCTGACGACCGGATCTGCCTGCTGCCGGCGACCGAGCTGGCGGCCATGATCCGCCGCCGGGAGGTGTCGAGCCGCGAGCTCCTCGAGCTGTACCTGGCCCGGATCGAGCGGATCAACCCGACCGTCAACGCGGTGGTGACCCTCGACCGGGAGCGGGCCCTCGAGGCGGCGACCCGGGCCGACGACGAGACGGCCGCCGGCGCGGCTACCGGCGCCCTGCACGGCCTGCCCACGACCATCAAGGACGCCGTCGAGGTGGCCGGTCTGCGTTCGACGGGGGGTGCGGCGGCCCTGGCCGGGCACGTGCCGGCGGACGACGCCCCCGCGGTGGGCCGGCTGCGGGATGCCGGAGCGGTGGTGTTCGGCAAGACCAACGTCCCGGAGTGGTCGGGCGACATCCAGACCTTCAACACCCTCTTCGGGGTGACCCGCAACCCGTGGGACACGTCCCGCACCACCGGCGGCTCGTCGGGCGGACCGGCCGCCGCGGTGGCCACCGGGATGTCCAGCTTCGAGCTGGGCACGGACATCGGCGGCTCCGTACGGATCCCTTCCGGCTACTGCGGGGTGTGCGGCCACAAGCCCAGCTACGGCGTGGTGTCGCAGCGGGGTTACCTCGACAGCGTGGGCGGGGGGACCATCGACGCCGACATCAACGTGTTCGGGCCCATCGCCCGGTCGGTCGCCGACCTGGAGCTGCTGATGGAGGTGCTGGCCGGTCCGAACGCCGACGACGGGGTGGCCTGGAACCTCGCACTGCCCCCGGCCCGGCACACGTCGGTGTCGGACTACCGCATCGGCCTGTGGCTGGACGACCCGGCCTGCGAGGTGGAGGCGGCCGCGGTCGAATTGCTCTCGGCCGCGGCCGGAGCCCTGTCCTCCGCCGGGGCCCGGGTGGAACCGGTGCACCCAGCGCTCGAGCTGGCCGCGGTCCGGGCCGTCTTCGACCAGCTCCTCCTGCCGGCGATCTCGGTCAGCTTCGACGACGAGCTCGGTCAGGCCCTAGGCGGCAGCCACCGGGCGTGGCTCGACCTGTGCCGCCAGCGCCAGGTGATCCGCCGGGTGTGGGCCGACTGGTTCAAGGACTACGACGCCCTGCTGTGCCCGGTCATGCCCATGCTGCCGTTCCCGCACGACCACGAAGGGACCTTCGCCGACCGCTGGGTGGTCATCAACGGCCGGTCACGACCGCAAGCGGAGACCCTGGCCTGGACGGGGCTCGTGGGCGTGGCCTACCTGCCGTCCACGGTCGTCCCGGTGGGCTCCGTCGGCGACCTGCCGGTCGGGGTGCAGGTGGTCGGGCCGTACCTGGAGGACCGCACGTCGCTGTTCATCGCCGGGCAGCTGACGGCCCTTCTGGGCGGCTACCGGCCGCCGCCGCTGGCCGCCTGACCGCGCCGTCGTCGAGGGCCGCCTCCCGGCGGCCCCTCGGCGTTGTCCTCAGGGTATGAGGGCCGGCCCCATGAGGGTCACCACGAGGATCACCCCCATCACCACGCTGGACGCGGCCACCGCCGTGCCGAACGCGGCGTCGCGCAGGTAGCGGCCGAGCATCAGCACCAGCGGGAAGGCGGTCAGCACGAAGCGGAAGCGGATGCCCGACGGGTTGACCGACGTGGCCGAGATGGCCAGCACCGCGATCGAGTACACGGCCAGCACCCCGGGGCTGCGGCTGTAGACGAGCACGGTCAGCAGGATCAGGCCGAGACCGGTGCCGGCCACAGCGAGCACGCCCTGGATCGGAGCGGGATGGGTGTCCAGCACGGAGCGGACGAGATCCGGGATGGCCGACAGGGTGGTGTGCTGGGCCCACCCGTACTTCTCGGTGTGGACCCAGGCCAGGCGGTCTCCGGTGGACGCCCACAGGTACACGAACCAGCCGACGATCCCGGCCGGCGCCAGCACCACGGCCGACAGCGACCGCCATTCCCGGTCCCGGCGGATGGCCTGGTACGCCTCCCACGCGCACGCCGCCACGAGGGCCACGCCGATGACCCGGGTGGCGGTGCCGACGGTGCCCAGCAGCCCGGCGGCCACCCACTGCCGGCGGCGCAGGGCGAGCAGGCAGAAGGCGGCGGCGGCGATCGTCAGCGGCTCCGAGTACATCATGGCGAGGATGAACGAGCCGGGGAAGAAGCACAGCGCCACCACCCCGCGATCGGCCACCTCCCGGCCCCACACGTCCCGGGCGAGGAGCCAGACGCCTATCACCATGGCAACTTCTGTCAGGAAGGCTGCCACTTCTCCGGCGCGGGTCCAGGACAGGGGGAGTACGAAGTGCACGGCGCGGATGACAGTCGGGAAACCGGGGAAGAAGGCCAGCGTGTCCTGAGCCGGCCCGCCGAAGCCGCGCAGGACGTGGTGCGGCCAGCCGTTCCGGGCCGCCAGCAGGTACCAGCCGCCGTCCCACTGGTTGAGGGTGAAGTGGTGGTAGAGGTGCGAGAAGGTGAAGACGGCGGCCGCCATGGCCAGCCGGGCCGCCACCAGCACGGCGACGGGCCGCCACCACGGCCGGGCGACCCGGCCCCAGGCCCGCCAGTCCGGCGCCGCCGCCGGGCGGCGGCGGCGGTGGATGCCCGGCCCGGTCCGGGACGGGACCGGCGCAGTGTCGGCCGGGGCCGCCGCGGCCCCGTCGGCCTGGGTCGCGGCGGCCCTATCGGCCGCGGCGGCGGTGTCGGCGCCGGCCACCTCGGTCATCGGGGCCGAGTGTAAGGTCCGCCGGCCACCAGGCGGGGGCAATCGGGAGCGGTCCGGACCCGGGTCCGCCGCCGCCACCCGATTCGCGCGGAGAGTGCTGCGGCGCGAATTACACCGATGGCATCCGGTAGGGTAACCGCACCGAGAAAAGACAGGCACCCGGGCGACCGTCCAAGAGACCGCCCCAGGGAGCCAACAAGCCAACCTCCGCCCACCCCTTTCCGGCGGAGGCCCGCGCTGGTCCGCATCTCCCGTTTGGCCCCCCCTTTCACCGCTCGAGGGAGTTGTCCGTTCTGACCGGCGCGCCGACGAAAGGGTTCACCAGCCGTGTCAACAACCGACAGCGCCCTCCCGACTTCCACCGGGCCCCTTGACCAGCCGCGTCGTCGCCCCCTATGGCGCCGCCGCCGACCGGGGCGCCTCATCGCGCCGGTGGCCCTGGCCTCCACCCTCCCGCTGGCCCTGGCCACCGCGGCCCCCTCCTTCCACCGGGCCGCCGCCCCCCGGCCGGCCTCCGTCAACGCGGCCTACACGACCGCCTCCACCAACGTCTCACCGCACGGTCCCGGCCAGGTCGGCGCCTACGGCGACGTGCCGGCCCTGGGAGGCCCCGGAGCCCGGGCCGCCGCTCCGGTCGGGGCCATGGCGGCCACGCCCACCGGCCGGGGCTACTGGCTGGCGGGCACGGACGGGGGCATCTTCGCCTACGGCGACGCCGGCTTCCACGGCTCGGCCGGGGACGCCCACCTGCGCCAGCCCATCGTGGGCATAGCCGCCACGCCCAGCGGCAACGGCTACTGGCTGGTCGCCGCCGACGGCGGAATACTCACATATGGCGACGCCCACTTTCACGGCTCGGCCGGGGACGCCCACCTGAGCCAGCCCATCGTCGGCATGGTCGCCACCCCCGACGGCAACGGCTACTGGCTGGTCGCCGCCGACGGCGGCATATACGCCTACGGGG
>DATGAX010000296.1:0-5441 GCA_035312965.1 Acidimicrobiales bacterium | reverse complement strand
CACCGGCTCTCCGACCGCCACCTCGGCACGGGCCCCGCCGTTGGCCGTGACCCGGACGACCGGTTGGACTCCTCCCCGTTCCGCCGCGCTTGACGGCAGCTGTACCTTGCCGTCCACGTACTCGTACGCGGTGTTGGGAGGAGCGACTCCCTCTTCGACCCAACGGATCAGGTCGGCAAGTCCCTGTTCGATGACCGGGAAGTAGTCGATGAGCCAGGTGGCGGTCGCCCGCCGGGCCGAGTTGGGCAGGAACATCGGAGGGATGTGCTCGGCGTTCTCGGTCCACTGGAGCCGGAACTTCTGCCCCGCCGCCTCGGGACCCTGCTCGTCGCGGACGGCCTTCTCGTAGATGATGCCCTGCGACGGCCACAGGGACGAGTCATGAGTGTGATGTATCCACAGCAGCTTGCCCTCGTAGTGGCCGGTGTAAGAAACACCCATCAGCGGCGACATCAGCGGCACCGGGTGCTGCTCATATATCGGCGTGCCGTCCACTCGGAGCGAGTCGAACTGGGCGTCTTCCATCACATGGTGCCGATGGAAGTAGCAGAAGGCCAGGAACTTGCGATTGTCGACGTGGATCTCGTCGCCGACCTCTACACCGTTGAAGCGCTCGAGGTTGGCCTCGCCGTGACCGTCCGCGCTGAACAGGTCGCCCGCCGTCCCGATGCAGTACAGCTGGCGCCCGGCGGCCTTACCGGACTTGAGCTGCAGCCCTGCGCCGAGGCGGTACCCGTCAGGCAGGCCCGTGATCTGGACGGCGAAAGGCATGTCCATACCCGCCTCGCCGGCCATGATCCCGGCCATGGTCCGCATGAGCATGTACTCCGGGGCATCGAACTCGGGATCAGTGATCAGGTCGCGTACGGTCACGACCCGCTTGACGGTGGTCACCACGTCGATGAGGTCGCCCTCGACCGCGGAGGGCAGGTCGTGGCCGACGTAGCCGGGCTTGGTCCAGAAGTCCTCGAAATAGGTGGGATCCTGCTCGACGAGCAGGTCGGCGATTGACGACCAGAGCCAGATCTGACCCATCGGCGTGGCGATCATGAACTCGTCGCCCCTAGGGAATCCCTGGCGGTACAGGCTGGCCAGCTCTTCCCGGGAATGGGTGTCGAGCCCCTCGAACGGGTTGCCGCTGCCGCCCGGCTGCATGGCGTCGATGATCCGCTCCATCGTGTCCCCGTGACGCAGGAGGCGCTGCACGTTGAACATGCACGCGAAGCTCATCACCTGCGCCCCCTTGATCCGCTCGGTGGCAGGGAACGGACGGACGTCTCCACCGCCCATGAAGGGCAGCGCGCCGTCGAAGACGTCCGGGGCGTTCTCCAGGACCAGCGGGGAGCGCCGACCGCCGCCGCTTCCACCCCACACGTAAGCGTGGTGAGGTGGGGTTCCGTACACCTGCTCGGCCACATGTTTGGAGAAGCGGGCCACCTCGGCGGCGGCTCGCCAACCGTAGATAGTCGGATCGTCACCGCCCTTCGGATCGATGTCATCACCTATGTGGCCCATGTTGGACTCGACCATGTAGCCGCCTAGGCGGGCGGTCAACCCCACGCCTCCCATGGCGTCGCCGAGTGCTCCTCCGAAGAAGTCCTCATGCCCGGCGTGGGCGCCCTCCAGGGGCATGATCAGCCGTCCCTGCCACTCCCCCGCGGCGGGGAAGTAGAACGTGAAGCGGGTATCGCACCCTGTGAAGCCGCCATGGATGTGGCGGTGCGGGTAGGGCGTGTCACGCGCTTCGTCGACGTCGATGTACGGAGTCCCGAAGTATGGGTCGGTCACGGTATAGCTGTCGATGTCCACTTTTCTCTTCCTTCTCTTCTGTTCGTGATCGGAATCGGTCGGTTGATCTACTAGCTGGCGTCGCCGCCGAGGAAGACGGCTCGGGCGATGTCGTCGCGCTCCAGCAGCTCGGATGTGACGCCCTCGAAGCGGGTCGACCCCTTCTCCATGAAGATGGCCCGCTCGCACACAGCCGCCGCGATATTGAGGCTCTGCTCTACCAACACCACCGATACCCCGGTGGCGTGAATGGCCCGGACGGTCTCGAGCAGGTGCTGTACCACCACCGGTGCGAGCCCGAGTGACAGCTCATCTATGCAGAGCACCTTCGGGTCGAGGAGGACAGCCTTGGCCAGAGCGAGTTGCTGCTGCTCACCCCCGGACAGGCTCCCGGCCTTCTGCCCCATGCGCTCTCGGAGGCGGGGAAAGATGTCGAGGGTGCTGTTTCTCCGTTCCCGCAACCACGCCCCACGTTTGCGTACGACCAAGCTCTGCATGTCCAGGTTCTCGGCCACGGTCATGTCAGGGAACACGCTTCGGCCCCCACAAATCAGGACCAGCCCTCGGGACGGCAGGCGCTCCGCCGGTGTGCCTGTGATGTCGTCGCCGTCGAGTAGGACCTGACCACGACTGGGGCGGTGGAGACCACAGATCACCCGCAACAGGGTGGACTTGCCGGCCCCGTTCGTGCCGAGAAGAGCGAGGGCCTCTCCCCGGCGCAATTTCAGATGCATGTCGAACAGCACCTGGATCCGACCGTATGAGAAGTCGATGTCGTGGGCGGAGAGGATTGTGTCCTCCGATGCGGAGTCGGTTTGCCCACTGGGATCCAGAGTCAGCTCCACCCTGCGTTTCCCCCGCAAATCCAGCGAATCGCACGCTTCGTCACATCGACCTCCCCAGGCGTCGTGACCTACGTTATCAACACCGTTGGACGTGTGGGACGGCATTCGGGAAGGCCAACCGGAAGGACACCGGGCGCCTTGACGATCGGTTGAAATTATGGCACGTTCGTGCCACATAGGCGCTTTGACCGATTGCTGGTGTCTGGGGGTCGTGAGCCTGGTGGTCGCCCGAACCAGAAACAGAGGGAGTCAACCGGAGCGCCCGCATGCCAACGATCCTGGGGGAACGTGATGTCGCCATTCGCCGAGTTCCGGATGTGGCTCCGTGAGGGACCACCCCAAGAGCGCCTTCTAGCCGCTACTTCGACCGTCGTAGCCCTCGCCTTGGTCATCTGGGCGATCGTTCCCCTCGCCGGTAACAACTCGACCACGTCGGCCGTCGGCGTTTCAGGCGGGGCGAGCCAGGCGGGTACCTCCGGTGCGGCGGCTACGGGGGGATCGACAGGTTCGTCAGGTACGCCCGGAGCCGCAGCGGCCGGTGGCCCTGGCACCGGGTCGACCGCCGGCTTGGGGTTGACCGGGTCTGGAGCTTCGGCGACGGCGCTCGGGACCGTCGCTTCCGGGACGACCAGCGGCGGCGCCTCCCCTTCGGGCAGCGGTACATCCTCGAGGCCAGCCGGTTCCACCACATCGCCTGGACAGTCCCCCGCGATCAGCGGCACGACGTGCCACAACCAAGCCACCGCCACTGGGGTCACAGCCACGACCGTCAAGATCGGATATATCAACTACGACCTGGCCAACGCGGGACCTCTCATCGGACTGCCCACTCCCCAGCAGGACCAGGCGCAGTTCAAAGCCCTGATCGACTACTACAACGCGCATGGCGGCATCCAGTGCCGCAAGATCGTCGCCTCCTACTACAACGACACCCTCACCGACACCACTGAGCACTCCGACTGCCTGCAGGCTCAGCAGGACGGAATCTTCGCCATGGTCTTCGACTTCTTCACTCCGCAGGAGCGCCCCTGCCTACCGGCCGCCGGTGTACCCCAGTTCGGGATATCCCCGGCGCCGCGCTCGATAGTCCAGAAATACTTTCCGTACGACTTGTCCTGGCGCGAGGACGAGAACCGACTGGTCCGGGACTACGTGTTCGGGTCCAACAAGTACGGATGGTTCAGGGGGATGGGCAAGTTGGGCGTCCTCGATTCGACGTGCTACCCGGAATACTCAACTGAGCTCTACAACGACCTAGCGATCGTCGGGATCCCTAAAAGCAGTATCAGCATCTACAACTACGGCTGCCCGACCGAGACGGCCACCCCGGATCAGAACAACGAGGCTGTGGTGCAGTTCAAGCTGGCCCACGTGACCAACGTGATGTCCGTGTACTACAACGGCACGCCTGGTTTCGCCCAGCAGGCGCAAGGCCAGAGCTACCAGCCGAAGTACGACATCATGGATGACAACACCTGGTCGCTCATCCAGGACGCCAACCCGCCGGACAGCACCACCCTCAACGGCGCCTTCGGGATCACAAAGATCGAAGATGGGGCGGAGCACTACTCCACTTACCCTTGGAACACCGCCACCGCGCAGTGCATGTCAATCGACAAGGCGTCCGGGGTGGGCTCGCCGACGCAGATCGGTGTAACCGCCATCTACGGGGCGGCCTGCGCCTCTCTGCAACTCTTGGTGGACTCCGCCAACGCCACTGTGCCACTGGTACGCAACGGGCTGGCCCGGGGCATGGCCGCCCTCGGAGCCCTGCAGCTCGCCTACCCGGCCGGGCCGTCAGTCTTCAATGACCCGACCAACCCGACCGGCGACCAGTACTACCGGGCCGGCGTCTACAACAGTTCGTGCCAGTGCTTCAAGTTCGTCGACGGCACCTTCCAGCCGCAGTTTGCGGCCAACGGCCAACCCCAGTCGGGCCTCTCCCCCATCTACGTGAAGCCGTGACAACCGTCCGACCGACCAGATCCGACGGCGCCCTCCGATGAACATCGGCTCACTCTTCCAAGGAGGCCTCGACGGTCTCTTGTACGGGTTGCTCGCGGTCGGCATCGTGCTGGTGTACCGATCCAGCCGCTTTCTCAACCTGGCTCACGGCCAGCTCGGGGCCTTGCCGGCCGTGTTACTGGCCAAGTTGGTCCTGACGGAGGGACTTGGGTACTGGCCATCGCTGATCCTGTGCCTGGCCGTCGGAGCCGGCACCGGCGTGCTGGTGGAGCGATTCCTGGTGGCGCCACTTCTGGCCAAGACCAGTTCAGGAGTGTCGCCCCTTCTTCTCACCATCGGGGTGGCCCAACTCCTTGCCGCTCTGATGTTCATCAAATGGCTGCAACCGGACCTGGCCAAGTACGTGTCCCAGGGATATCCCCTCCCCTTCCATGTGAAGTTCGTCATCGGCGGCGTGATCTTCGGCGGCCAGTACACCGCGATACTCATCTTCTGCCCGATCCTCGTCATCGGGCTGACGGTGTTCCTGCGCTACTCGGTGATGGGCAAGATGATTCGGGCCGCCGCGTCCAACCGGGAGGCGGCCCGGCTCTGCGGGATATCCCCTGCGCTGGTCAGCGCGGTTACGTGGGGCTTGGCTGGGGCGCTGTCGACGTTCAGCGCGGTGCTCGCCTCTCCTAGCCAGACCATTGCCGTCGGCGGTACGGGAAGCTCTTCTCTCGGGCCCGACGACCTGCTGCTCGCGCTGGGAGCAGCTGCTTTCGGGGCCTTCACATCAGTGCCGTGGGCGTTGGTGGGGGGCGTCGTGATCGGCATCGCGAGCCGCATCACAGCCATCGAGAC
>DATGAX010000295.1:0-3017 GCA_035312965.1 Acidimicrobiales bacterium | reverse complement strand
TCAAGGCCGTACGGGCCAATCCAACTCGCCTCGGTACGGTCTGAGTCGCTGACGGCGGACTGCGAACGGGGGCGCGCATGAGCACCAGGGATGGAGCCTGTCCGGCGGCCGGCCGCGGTGCTGGCCGGGGATCGACAGCGACGCCGAGCGATCGGGGCACCCTGGGCCACAAGCTGGTCGTGGCCTTGATCGGGCTCGTCGTCATGTCGGCCGCGACGGCCCCCAAGGCGGGCGAGGCGTTGGCGTCACCGAGCTCGGGCTCGGTCTCAGCCCGGCCCTCGCCGCTCACCACGGCGTCGGCCGTCACCCTCGGAGTGCGGCTCGTCGTCAGCGATGGCGACGGACCAGTGCGCGCCGAGGTCACAGAACCGGGTCTGACCACCCTGCGGGCACAGGTCCACGGCACCCGGGCGCCCGGCGGGCCCTCCCCCGATCACCAGCCCACCCCGGTCGGGACGCTCTGGGTCGGCGGTGGAAACCATCCGGGGGTCGATCGCGTCTCTGTCGAGGCCTACCTCAACGGCATGGCCCTGGAGGGGTCCCTCGGCTTCGAGTGGAGGATGGTCTCCGCTCCGGCCGGTTCTCAGGCCGCGCTGACCGCGCCGGACACCGCTTCCGCCGTCATCCAGCCCGACCGGCCAGGGACCTATGACCTCCAGGTCCAGGTGCGCGATCGGCCTGCCGTCACCTCGGGGCGACACGCGTCCGAACACCCCGTGGTCCTCACCGCCCGGCCCGACGATCCTCCGCTCGGGGTACCCATCGAGACCCTGTCGTCGAAACCCGACGGTCACATCCAGATCGATGATCAGCCTGTGGCGCGCACCACCGATCCGCACGGGATCTACTTCGCCGTGCTGGACCGCGCCACTCGAGGCGTCGTGGAGTCGGATACGGTGATGCCGAACCGGCAAGGAGTCGACCGGCTCGACAAGGTCGTCGACAAGTGGTCGAGGGTGGGCACCCTCGGCTATCTCATGATCGTGAGTTCCCTGGGCGTCGGGGTGAGCGAAGTCGACCCGCTGTCCCAGTCGATGCAGCGCCTCGGACACGTCGCACTGGACCTTGGCACGAAAACGGAGCTGATCGATCATCCTTTCTCGTTCCTGGGCATCCCCGGAGCCGCAACCGGAAGTGGCGCCGCCTGGAGCTACATCCACAGCTCTCGATACGGCGGCAGCGGCAACATGACGGGCGTTCTGCGGCTCAACGTCGCGACCGGCAGGTACGATCTGGTCAGCCCACACCACCCGACCATCGACACCCAGGCGGCGGGGACCACGAGCGACACCAACGTCATCCGGGTCAGGGACCGGACCTACACCGCGCGTCTACCTGCTGCCGGCTCGTCGGGACTACACGTGCTCGCCCTCAACCCCGACACGTTGGCACCCCTCCCGACTGACCTCAACAATCGCGCCTGGGCGACCAACCGCCAGGGCCAAGGGGTCGCCGCCGACATCAATGACCAGAAGATCCTGGCCGTGAACATCGCCACGTTGGCCTCGAACAATCCAAGGGCGCTCGTCATCATCCAGAGCATCCACCAAGTTCGTCCCCGCCAGGCCTCGCTGGGTACCGAGATCGGGAAGCTGGGTGGCAGCTCCGCGGTCTTCAACGCCCTGAATGGTCCGGGGGGCTACGCGCTCATCGGTCGAGTCGTCCCGGGGCCGGCCGACGTCACGGCCGAGTCGAGCTCGAGTGCCGGCCAGTCGGGCCGTCTGGCTGGGGTCCTGAGCCGGGACAGGTTGTGGATCTTTCGTCTCCTGGCATCCGACCCTTCGGGCAGCCTGAACACCGATCTCCTCACCATCGCGGACCAACCAGCCCAGGACTTCCCCGCCTTCGCCATGCCCGGTGAGCAGGCCGCCGACGACTACATCGCCCGTCAGCTCAACTATTGCTCGGACATGCCCCAGACCGCGTGTGATCTTCGCCGCGAGTACTACCTGGACTCCCGCGCCAGTTGGGCAACGAAGTACACGACCCTCTCCAACCTCCGGTTCCCGTCCGCTCAACAGCGATTCACTCGGATCGAGTTCGACCGGGTCAAGAGCCATCTCTTGTCTGAGGTGCCCAAGGTCAGCGAGGTCTTCGTCTATCTCAACGAGCTCAAGAAGCCGTTCCAGAGCGGCCAGCTGCCGTCGTACGTCGACCTGCAGGCCATTGCGAAAGCAGTCGAAGATGCCGTCAGGCCCCCGGCCGCAGACGTCACGGCGAGCGGCTGGGCCATCCTGAACAAGATCCTGAGCTACGGCAAGACCGTCACCGGGCTCATCGGCCCTCCAGAGCTCAAGATCTTCCTGGACGTCCTCAGCGCCGGCGTCATGTTGGCGCAGGACCTCAGCACCAGTAGCGGCAGCCCGGCCATCGGTGATGCGATCAAGGCGAGGACAACGGAGTTGGGGTCGCGGCTCCTGGCCGGCTACCGCACCTCCGAACAGTCCATCACCGGGGCCGGCCTTCTCATCGTCAGCGACTACGGCAGGCTCAACGCGGCCGCCGGTAAGGTCAATGGAGCCTGGAAGCTCCCGCCCGACGACACGAAGGCCTCGATCGGCATGCGGTACGCGGCCCAGGCCTGGTTCTACCAGACCTTGCTTCCGCTGGCGTATCCCAACTTCCTGCAGATCAGTCCGCCACCTTCCTTGCCCACGAGGCCGCAGTCCTATGCGTGCACAGGTGGTGGCAATTTTCCGCAGACCTACCACCCGCTCAAGAACCTGGCGGACAGCGCCCAGACACCGCAGGTCGTCGACTTCGACAACAATGGAGTAGCGATCACCGGATTCGCGCTGGTCGCTGGGCGGCGGGAGAATGACGGCAGAACCGAGCGCACCCCGCCGGGGTCGCTCACCGACCCTCTGTTCGCGCCGTTCAAGCCCGACAGCACCTCGGCGAGACCTGACCTGGGGCTGAACAAGCTCGCGTTCTTTTCGGGCCCAACCTGGCCCATACGGAAAATCATCCACAACAACGGAGCCTGCTAGCCTCCGTCGGCAGGGCCGAGGCGTTTC
>DATGAX010000294.1:0-11336 GCA_035312965.1 Acidimicrobiales bacterium | reverse complement strand
GGGCGGCGCGCTGCCGGAGGTGGTCGGCGAGGACGGGGTGACCGGGATTCTGGTGCCGCCGGGGGATGCCGGCGAGCTGGCCGGGGCCATCGTCAAGGTGCTGTCGGAGCCGGAGCTGGCCGCCCGCCTGGCCACCAACGGGCGCAAGCGGGTGCTGGAGCGGTTCACGTGGGAGGCCTGCGCCAAGGCGACCGCCGAGCACTACCGATGGGTCATAGAGGAGAAGCAGCGGGCTTGCTGACGGTCCGCTACGAGCAGCTCGGGGTGGCGCCGGGCGACCGGCTGCTGGACCTCGGTGCCGGCGCCGGGCGCCACGCCTTCGAGGCCATGCGCCGTGGCGCCGTGGTCACCGCCGTGGATGCCGACGCGGCCGAGGTCAAAGACGTGACCTGGATGATGAAGGGCCTCCCGGGCGAGGGTTCCGCTCTGGTGGGCAACGCCCTGGCTCTACCGTTCCCCGACGGGGCATTCGACCGGGTCATCGCGGCCGAGGTGCTGGAGCACATCCCCGAGGACCGGGGCGCCATCGCCGAGCTGGCCCGGGTGCTGAGCCCGGGCGGCACCATGGCCGTCACGGTGCCGCGCTGGTGGCCGGAGCTGGTCACGTGGTCCATCTCCGACGACTACCACAACAAGCCGGGCGGCCACATCCGCATCTACCGCGGGTCGGTGCTCGCCGGCCGGGTGGAGGCGGCCGGGCTGGAGCGGTACGGCTCGCATCATGCCCACGGGCTGCACAGTGCCTACTGGTGGCTGCGGGCCGCGGTCGGCGTGGACCGCGACGACCATCCGCTGGTGCAGGCCTACCACCGGCTGCTGGTGTGGGACATCACGGCCCACACCGCGTTCACCCGGGTGCCGGAGGCGCTGCTCAACCCGGTCATGGGTAAGAGCCTGGTCATGTACTTCAGGAAGCCGGCCCGTTGATCCAGTCGCTCACCCCGACGGAGATCGCCCGTACCGCGGAGTGGATCGCATCCATCCAGCTGAAGAACGGCATGATCCCCTGGTTCCCCGGCGGCCACGCCGACCCGTGGAACCACACCGAGGCGGCCATGGCGCTGCTCCTGGCCGGGCGGCGGCCCGAGGCCGACCGCGCCTTCGAGTGGCTGGCAGCTACCCAGCTGGAGGACGGTTCGTGGTGCCGGTACCACCTGGCCGAGGGCATCGAGGATCCCCGCCGGGATCCGAACGTCGGGGCCTACGTGGCGACAGGGGCGTGGTGGCACTATCTGACGACGGGCGACTTCGGGTTCTTGGAGTCGTTCTGGCCCGTCATAGAGGGGGCCATCGAGTTCGTGCGCCGGCTCCAGCAGCCGGGCGGCGAGATCCTCTGGTCCATGGACCCCGACGGGCACCGCGGCCGTTACGCCCTGTTGACGTCCACGGCGTCCATCCACCACAGCCTGCGCTGCGCCGTGGCGGTGGCCGAGCAGCTCGGCTTCGAGCGGCCGGAGTGGGAGCTGGCCTCGGACCTGGTCGTGGAAGCCATCGTCCACCGCCCGGACGCGTTCGCGCCCAAGGAACGCTGGGCCATGGACTGGTACTACCCGGTCCTTTCCGGCGCCCTGCAGGGGGAGGCGGCGGAGCAGCGGATCGATGGCCGGTGGCGCGAGTTCATCCTCGACGGGGTCGGGGTGCGGTGCGTGTCCGACGAGCCGTGGGTCACCGCGGCGGAGACGGCGGAGTGCGCCATGGCCCTCGACGCCATCGGCATGCGGGACCGGGCCCTGGCGCTGCTGGCCGCGACCCGGCACATGCGCGAGGAGGACGGCTCGTACTGGACCGGGTGCGTCCACCCGCAGTGCGTCCGCTACCCGGGTGGGGAGAAGACGACCTACACCGCGGCCGCCGTCCTCATGGCCGACCACGCCCTGTGGGGGCACGGGCCGACCGACGGCCTGTTCCGCGGTGAGACGCTGCCGGCGGTGGTTGACGTGGTGGCGAGCGAACCCCTCGGGGAGGGCCGCAGCGGCGGGTGAGGGTCTCCCTCGTCGTCGTCAACTACGGGACCATCGAGGCGGCGCGGTCTCTGGCCGACTCGGCCCGATCCGCCCTCGACGAGGTCATCGTCGTCGACAACGCCAGCTTCTCCGCCGATCGCCCCTCGGTGGAAGCGGCCCACCCGGGCATCAGGTTCGTGTGGCGCGACACCAACGACGGCTACGGAGCGGGCGCCAACGCGGGGGCCCGGCTGGCGTCGGGCGACGTGTTGATCGTGTCGAACGCCGACGTGGAGGTGGACGGCGCCGGCCTGCGCCGCCTGGCGGAAGCGGCGGCCGGGGGGGTGGCGGCGCCGCGGTTCGTCGACGGCGAGGGCCGCCTGGTCCGCTCCTCCCACCGCCGGGAGCCGGTGTGGCTTTCGACGGCCCGGGAGTACTGCGGGCCGGTGGCGGCGGCGGCGGCCCGGCTGCGGCCCGGCTGGCATCCCACTCTGCGCCCCGAAGCGGACCACTACGCAGATCACGACACCGGGCACGTGCTGGGGGCGGTGATGGCCGTCGACGCCGATCTGTTCCGGCGCCTCGGCGGCTTCGACGAGGGGTTCTTCCTCTACCGGGAGGAGACCGACCTCTGCCGGCGGGCCCGGGAGGCGGGGGCTCCGGTACGGCACGTGGCGGACGTCGTGGTGACCCACCGGGGCGATGCCAGCCCGGGCGACCACCGGGCGCTCGTGGCCGCCCGGCCCGCCGCGGTGCGCAGCCACTACCGGTACATCGCCAAGCACTTCGGGCCGGTCCGGGCCGTCCTGGCCTGGCTGATCGGCGCGGCGGGGAGCCTGGTCTGGGTGGCTACCGGCCCGGACCGCCGGTCGGCCCGCTCGAGCCTCTCGAGCCACCTGCGACTCCTGGATCCCAGGGGTGGTAGGGCCGTCCGGCCGCGGTCGCGGCCAGCTTGACGGCGGCCCGCAGGGCGAAGGCGGCGGCCAGGACGGGCCGCCAGACCGCCGGTCGGCGGTCGGCGAAGTACAGGTACATGCCGCGATGGTGGGAGACGACGGCCCGGTAGGGAACCTGCCGCAGGCTGTGGCCGCCCCGGTGCAGCACCTCGGCGCCCGGGGCCAGCCACGTCTCCCAGCCGGCCCGGTGGAAGCGGTCGCTCCAGTCGAGGCCCTCCCAGTCCAGGACGTACCGGTCGTCCTGGGGGCCCACGTCCTCCAGCGCCTGGCGGCGCACGAGGTAGGCCGCCTCGCTGCCCCGGCCGATGCGGCGCTCCTCGTCGTGGGCCCAGCCGTCCCACCAGAACCCGGACGGGCCGGGCCGGCGGCGGGCCCGGGCGGCCTGGCGGCCCATCAGCGCGGCGGCCAGCGTCGGGAGGTCGCCGGCGCTGGCCTGCGGGGAGCCGTCGGGGAGGACCAGGCGGGGCACGACCCATCCGGCGCGCGGGTGGCGGTGCAGCACCGCCCGCATCTCGTCGAGCGCGCCGGGGCGGAACTCGACGTCGGGGTTGCAGATGACGATGTCGGCGGCCCGGGCGGCTCGCAGCCCCTGATTGTTGGCCGCCGCCAGACCCCGGTTGCTCCCGTTGACGATGATCCTGGCGCCGGGGGCGGCGGCCTCCACCCGCGCCACGGTGTCGTCGCCCGAGTGGTTGTCCACGACGATGACGTCGACCCTTTGTCCGGCTGTGGTCTCGAGCACCGAGCGCAGGCAGGCCCCGATCACCTGGCTGCTGTTCCACGTGACCACGACCACGGACAGGTCGGCCGGCCCGGTCAACCCGCCGCCCTCCGGTAGGCGTCCAGCACCACGGCGGCCGCCCGGTCCCAGCCGGGCAGGACGGCCACCCGGTCGAGGCCGCGCCGGGCCAGCTCGGCCCGCCGGCGCTCGTCGCCCAGGACCCGCCCCAGGGCGGCGGCCATCTCCGCCGCACCCGGCCCGGCCGCCCACTCGGCGGCGTCGCCCAACACCTCGGGCAGCGCGGCCACCGGTGCCGCCACCACCGGGGTGCCCGACGCCGCCGCCTCCAGCGCCGGCAGCCCGAAACCTTCGTACCGGGTCGGGTAGCACAGCGCCTCGGCGCCGGCCAGGACCCCGGCCCACATGGCGTCGTCAAGGGGTCCGAGATACACGACCCCCGGCCCCGGCGGGGGAGGCTCCGGGCCGACCACGACAAGGCGGGCCGCCCCGGGGCCGCCGCCGGCCGTCGCCTGCCGCCACGCCTCGACGGCGACCGGCAGGGCCCGCCTCGAGGCCCCGCCGACGGCCACCACGTAGGGCGCCTCGACGCCGCGGGACCGCAGCAGGGCGCCCGCCGTACCGGCCTGCCCGGGGCCGAAGCCGGGGGGCGGGCCCACCGGGTGCACGGCCAGCCGGTCGGGGCCGATGCCGTACTCGGCGGCCAGCGCCTCGGCCGTGAACCGCGACGGGGCGAGGACCACGCCGGCGTGGCGGGCGGCCCATCGGGCCTGGACCGCGAACCACCCCGTCTTGCGCCCCAGATCCTCGGGGTGGTGGATCCAGGCCAGGTCGTAGATGGACACCACGGTGGGGTTGGCGGTGGCGAAGGGCACGGCGTTGAAGGTGCCGTGGAACACCGTGCCCCGGTGGCGCAGCAGCCAGGCGGCCACGCCGGCATGGAGCCAGGCCGCCTCCGGCGACGGCCCGAACCCCGGCAGCGGCCTCACCGCCGGGGCGGCCCCCTCGAACGCCGGGGCGGCGCGGCGGCGGTCGGTGAGCAGCGTCACGCCGGCCCCGGCGACCAGATGCGGGAGCAGGCAGCGGAGGATGCGGCCCACGCCGCCGGGCGGCTGGTCCTGCAGGCGCCGGCCGTCCACCGCCACCCGGATCATGGCCGGGCAGACTAGGGGCCGGCCGCGGCCTCGAGGGGGCTTGGATAGCCTCTCGGCCCTTGGAGCCCGAGGTGAGCGTCGTCGTACCCACGTTCCGCCGGCCGCGGCTTCTCGCCCGGCTCCTCGACTCGCTGGCGGCCCAGGACGTCGGAGGGGATCACTTCGAGGTGGTGGTCGTCGACGACGGGTCCGGCGACGAGACCCCCGAAGTGCTGGCCGGGCGGGCCCGCCCCGGGTGGCGTTGGGAAGCCCGGCCGGCCAACCGGGGCCCCGCTGCGGCCCGCAACCGGGGCGTGGAGCTGGCCCGCGGCCGCTGGATCCTCTTCCTCGACGACGACATCGTGGCTCCCCCCGGGTTGGTCCGGGAGCATCTGGGGTGGCTGCGGGCGGGGGACGACCGGCTGGGCGTCGTGGGGCTGGTCGAGTGGTGGCCCGGGCTCGAGATCACCCCGTTCATGGCGTGGCTGGACGGCACGGACGCCCAATTCTCCTTCCCGACGCTGAGCGAAGGCCCGGTGGTGCCGGCGTCACGGGCGTTCTACACCTGCAACGTCAGCTTGTCGCGGTCGTGCCTCGAGGCGGCCGGCGGGTTCGACGAGCGGTTCCGGCACCCCGCCTACGAGGACGCCGAGCTGGCCGTGCGCCTGGAGGCGACCGGGTTCCACCTCGACTACCGGCCTTCGGCCCTGGCCTGGCACGCCCGGCCGGTGACGCTGGACGCGTTCGTCGAGCGGATGGAGAAGGTGGGGGAGTCGGCCGTCCTCCTCAGCCGCCTGCATCCGGAGCTGGACCGTATCGTCGACATCGACGCACCGCCGGCCGGGTGGCGGCGGCGGGCGGGGCGCGGCATGGCCCGGGCCGGCGGCCCGCTACTGGCCCGTTCGCCCCTCCGTCGGCGCTACTACGCGGTCGCCGTCTCGGCCGCCTACCACCGCGGTGTGGCGCGGGCCAAGAGTCAGGTCGGGCCGGCGGAGGGGCGCCGGTCGAGGTAGTCCAGGAGCACCAGCAGGGCGATCCCGACGGCCAGACCGAAGGCCCCGCCGCGGGCCAGGTTGCGGTGGAGGTGGGTGGGCTGCGGGGCGGTGCCGAGCACGGCCGGCTGGGTGATGGCCACGGGCGACCGGGTGGTCGATCCGGTCTGGACCGGATCGACTCGGGCGAGGGAGCCGACGAACTGCTCGGCGATGGCGTCGGCCAGCCGCTGAGCGATGTGGGCGTCGGGATCGGTGACGGTGATCTGGATGAGGCTGGTGGACGGCATCGCCACGGCCTTCGTCTCCGAGAGCACGCGACCTACCGAACGGGGGGATCCGGCGCCGACCAGCGCCGGGCCGACCACGGAGGGGGTGACCACCATCGACGAGAACGTGACGGCCAGGAGGTTCTCGCCCTGTTGGGTCGTGGAATTGAAGAAGGTGTCAGCCGAGCTGCCGGGAGTCCCGACGAAGAGCACCGCGGTCGACTCGTAGCCGGCGGACGCCGGGGTGGCCAGCCATCCGGCGAGGACGCCGGCCCCGACCGTCGCGACGAGAAGCGGCAGGCGGCGCAGGAAGAGGCGCAGCGATCGGTCGAGGCCCGTCCCTGTCAACGGCCGGCCACGCTAACGGATCGCACCGGCGACACGGCGCCGGGCCGGGCATCGCTGGTGGCCAGGCCGGCCAGCACGAACAGGGACAGGCTGACCGCTTCGTTGATGAACGGTTGCAGGAACGTACCTCCGATGAGGATTCCGACGGCCGCGTTGCGCAGCCCCTCCCCGGCGCCGTCCCCGGATCCGGTGCGGCCCAGGCGGCGGAGGAGCAGGACGCACAGCACGAGGTAGAGGGCCAGTCCGACGAAGCCCAGCTCGGTTCCCACGGCCAGCCATTGGTCGTCGGTCACGAGGATGCCGGTGGCCGCCCCGGTGTAGGGGACGCTGAGGCCGGTGCCGCCCAGGGCGGACCGCTTGTACTGCGGGCCGGAAGTGGACAGGCCCCGCCCGAGGGGGTAGGCGACCAGGGCGTGGACGCCCTGGCTGACCTCCACCCCGTGCGCCTGGTTGGAGACCTGATCGCCGGCCAGGCGGGTCCCGAACCCGGTGGACACATTGGCCACCACCGCCAGGGCGACGGCGGCGGCGGCGATGGCCACCAGGCGCCGGGCGTCGACCTCCCGGCGGCCGGCCCGGGGTCGCAGGGCCAGTCCGGCGGCGATGACCCCGGCGAGGATCCCGGACCGGGTCTGGGTGACGAGCAGCCCCACGCCGAGCACGGGGACGGCCCGGTACATCCACCTCGGGGCACCGTGGCGGGACACCCGGTCGGCCACTATGCCCAGGCAGAGGGCCAGATAGAAGCCCAGGCTCTCGTAGTCGAGGACCGATCCGACCCGCACGAGCCTGGTGCCGCCGATGCGCCCGAACGCCTCGACACTGTCGAGGCCGGAGCCGATCGGGAGGGCGTGGGTGATGTCGCGCTGGTACCGGGGGACGTGCAGGAGGCCGGCGGCGAAGGCATTCCACCCGCCGGGGGTGACGAACTCGACCAGACCGAGGGCGGCGACGAAGGTGCCGGTCGCGGCCACAAGCGCAGGGAGCCGTTGGCGCAGGGCGCGGTCGAGAGGCAGCCGGCGGGCGACGAGGAAGGCGGCTACGTACATGGCGTCCGTGCGCCAACCGAGGGCCCGGGCGTACAGGCTCAGGTCCCGCCCGACGGGCGCCTCGACCAGCGACTTGGGGGCGAGCAGGTAGAGCGTGGCCAGGGCGCCATAGGCCAGCGCGGCGGCGTCCAGGGCGTCGAGGCGGCGCCACCTGACCTGGCCCGACCAGAGGGGGACCAGGCCGGCCAGCGCCAGGCCGGCCAGGATGAGTTCGGGCCAGTAGCGGATCGGGCGCAAGACCGAAGCGGGGACGCCGAGCCGGTACAGGGCGGCGCTGGCGAACAGGTCGAACGGCAGCAGGGTCAGGAGCACGACCGTCCACGGACCGGGTCGCCGCGCCACCCACCACACCACCCCGGTGCCGATCGTCGCGGCCGCCACCGCTCCCAGGCGCCCGGCGTTCCAGTATGTGACGGCGAAGACGGCCACGGGCACGAGCCAGGGCCATCGCCGGCTGCTCCGCACGTCCGCGCTCATCGGGTAGTGACGCCTCAGACGACGAACATTCGCGCGGAGACGGATCCGCGCAGGTGCCCGGCCAGCCGGACCATGTCCACCGCGACCGTCTGGAATCCCAGCGCGATGGTCTGGCGGTTGACGCCGTCGCGGCGGAACGGAGGGCGGCGGCACACCAGATAGGGGAGGGCGGCGGCGGCCGCCGGCTTCCATCTGGTGGCCAGGGCCAGGCCGGCCAGCGCGGCGGCGAATTCGGCCCCCGGGCGGTGGAGGGCCCACGGCCGCCAGAAGCCCTCCTGACGCAACTGCGGATGGCGGGCCGCGACCTGGATGACCCGCTGATCCAGCCAGCCGAACTTGGCCGCCCACCGCCAGCCGCGGTCGGCCACCTCGTGGACCGCCACCGCCTTGGGCGCGAAGCCGCGCCCCCAGCCCGCCTCCACCACCCGCCACCCGAGGTCCGTGTCCTCCCCCCACCACGGGATGGTTTCGTCGAACCCGTCGACCTCTTCCAGGGCGCGGCGGCGGTAGAAGATGTTGGTGCCCTCGAACCACGGGCTCATCCCGAGCACCTGCCGCTCCACATCCCAGCGTCCGAGCGCGTCGGGGTCGATCCCGGGAGGCAGGACGGTGCACCCTTGGCAGACGCCCCACGACGGGTTGGCCTGCATGGCCTCGAGCGCGGCCTCGAGCCAGGACGGCTCCGGGAGGCAGTCGTCGTCGAGGAAGACCACGACGTCGGCCTTCGACGACCGCCACCCGGTGTTGCGCGGGATGGACGGCCCCCCGCTGTTGACCGCCGTGCGGATGGACCGCATGTTCGGCGTGGCGGGGCCGATCAGGTCAGCGAGTACGGCTGCGGTGCCGTCGGTCGAGCAGTCGTCGACGACGACGACCTCGAACCGGTCCCCGGCCAGGGATTGGGCGGCCAGGGCGTCGATCAGTGCGGGTAGGCGGTCGGCCTTGTCGTGGGTCGGCACGACCACGCAGATTTCCGGAGCAACGCTCAATGAGTGACTCGACGGCCCGGGCATGGACGCTGGATGTTAGGCCCTACCCGTCCGCGCCGGACGGCACAGGTCGGTCACCGACGGCCCGCAAGTGGCTCTCGGTGAGGACGTCCGCCAGGCGGTCGACGCTGTAGCGGGAAGCGGTGCCGGTGCCGCCGGCCACGAGAGTCGAACGGAGACCGGGATCGGAGGCCAACCTCTGCACCGCGGCGGCCACCGCGGCGGGATCGCCGGGCGGCACCGTCAAGCAGTTGCGCCCGTCTTCGAGAAACTCCGCCGAGCCCCCGGCCGCGGTGGCCACCACCGGAGTGGCGCAGGCCATGGACTCGATCGGCACCAGCCCGAACGGCTCGTCCCATTCGGGGGTGAAGAGCAGCACGTCAGCCGAGCCGTACACGCCGGCCAGCTCGTGGCGGGCCGCGGTCCGGAAGCGCACCCGATCGGCGATCCCCAGCTCGACGACCAGCCGGTCGAGTGCCTCCCGGTAGGGGCCCCCGCCGCTGCACACCACATCCAGGGTGGTGCCGGGAAGGAGGGCGGCGGCCCGGATGGCGGTCTCGAACCCCTTGCGGGGATCCAGGCGGCCCACGACCAGGAGCCGGCCCTTCCATTCGGACCGGGCGCCTTCGAGGCCGCGCACCGGGAAATCTTCGTGGTCGATCCCGCTGTAGGTGACGGTGCTCCTCGGGAAACGAAGGGTCGAGTGGGCGCGACACCGGCGGCGGGTCGTCTCGCTGACGAAGCAGAACTCGCCCATCCGGTCCAGGTCGGGCAGCGTCGTGGCCGCGCCCAGCAGGGGTCCGGCCAGCCGGGCCAGCACCGGGTGGCCCGACCACATGCGCATCCACGGATCGATCGCGGTGGCGTATGTGGGCCAGTCGTCGCACACCACGAACACGACCGGGAGGCCGCTTCCCTCCAGGACCCGGAGAAGCCCTGTGGGCAGGGCGCCCATGTGCCAGACCGAGACCACATCCGGGCCCCACGCCAACTCCTCGCTCAGCGCCCGCTCGTTGGCCCGCTCGACGCCCAGCCGGTGCCGGAGCGGTGGGGACCACAGCCCGTCGTCGCCGAGGAAGAAGGTGAGGCGGCGGTGGACGTGGGGCTCGTCCGGATCGCCCACCCCGGCGCGGCGCCAGTCACCCGTCAGGACCTGCACGTCGATGCCGGCCCGCTTCCACCTGTCCACCACGTCACGGCAGGACAGCTCGTAGCCGCCGAGATGGTGCGGTGGGTACTGGTTGGTGAGGACCAGGATGCGGGTCACGTGGGCACGCCGGGCGGAAGCGGCCCCGCGTCGGGGCCTAACTAGGCTCGGTCCAGTGAAGATAGCGATAACCCACCCGTACGCGTGGCCCGCCGTCCGGCGCGGGGCCGAGCGCATGGTGGTGGAGATGACCCGCTCGCTGGCGGCGCGGGGCCACTCCGTCACGGTCTTCACCAGCGGGCGCCCCGACATTCCCGGCGGCCGGGTGGTGGGCCTGCGCCGGCTGCACCGCCGGGACGACGTCCACGAGCTGGCGTTCGGCCTGAGGGTCGCCCCGCACCTGCTGGCCGGCCGGTTCGACGCCGTCCACTCGCTGATGCCGTGCGATGCGGCGGCGGCCGTCCTCACCGCCCGGGTGGCGGGTCACCGCGTGGTCTACGAGGAGCTCGGCATCCCGGATCCCGACTATTGGCGGCAGCGGCGGGACGGTCGCATCCGTCACTGGCTCGTGCCCCGGGTGGACGTGTACGCCTGCATGTCCGAGTACGCGGCGGCCGAGCTGCAAAGGGTCTTCGGGCGCCCGGCGGTGGTCGTCCCCGGCGGGGTGCGGCTGGCGGAGTTCGAGCCCGCCCGTCGGGAGCCCACGCCCACGGTGCTCTTCTCCGGGGCGCTGTCCGAGCCGCGCAAGGGCCTGGCCGATCTCCTGCAGGCCGTAGCCCTACTGCTGCCGGGGATGCCGGAGCTGCGGCTGTGGCTGAGCGGTCCCGGCGACGTCTCCGCCCAGCTGGCGCGCCTGCCCGGGGCGGTCCGCGCCGCCGTCGAAGTGCTGCCGCTCGGCGGCCCCCACGAGCAGTCCGGCCGCTATTCGAGAGCCTGGGTGACGGCTCTGCCGTCGGTGCGCGACTCCTTCGGCCTGGTCCTCATCGAGTCCCTGGCGGCCGGTACCCCGATCGTGGTGAGCAACGATGCGGCGCCCCCCTCGTTGGTGAGCAAGGGCACGGGAGCCATCGCCGAACCGGGCGACGCGGTCTCCCTGGCCGCGGCCCTGCGCGAGGCCCTCGAACTGGCCCGTCGGCCCGAGACGGCCGAGAGATGCCGCCGTTCGGCCGCCGCCTTCGACTGGGACGCCGCGATCGCGCCGCGGCTCGAGGATCTGTACTCCGGCCGGGCCCCGCTCGAGGCGGCGGCGTGACGGAGCCGCCCCCACCCCGGGTGTCGGTGGTCGTCCCGGTGC
>DATGAX010000293.1:0-3087 GCA_035312965.1 Acidimicrobiales bacterium | reverse complement strand
CGAAATAGGCCATCGACCCGAAGGCGAAATTGAGGACGCCGGCGGACACGAAGGTCACCACCAGGCTGGCCGACGCGATGGCGTAGATGGACCCGAGGGCCAACCCGATCAGTACGTACTGAACCATCCCCCTACCACCCTCCGGACCGGGTCACGGTACCCGGCTTTGACTATGACGTCAATATTCAGTACCGTCGGAAAGTGCTCCTCGAGCTGACGTCCGATCAGGAGTTCCTCCGCGATACTACGGCCAAGTTCCTCGCCAGCCTGGCCCCCGCCGACATCCTGCGGAGCCTGCGCAACGATCCGGACGGATTCGACCGGGAGTACTGGCGCAGGGGCGCCGACCTCGGATGGATCTCCCTCCTCGTCGGCGACGAGCACGGCGGTGGATCGGTCAGCGGCCGGGGCCTGATCGACCTCACCCTGATCGCCCACGAGTTCGGCCGCCGGGCCGCACCCGGACCTCTGCTCCCCTGCAACATCGTGGCAGCCGCGCTCTCCGCCTCCTCGACCCACCGAGAGGTGCTGGAGTCGTTGCTCACCGGAGCGTCGGTGGCCGCCTGGTGCACCGAAGAAGCCCTCCCCCACGGCGTCTACGACCCCATCGGGTTGGAGATCAGGACGGACGGGAACGGGCTCGTGCTCAACGGCGTCAAGCGCCCGATCGAGGCCGCCGCGCAGGCGGACCACCTCCTGGTGGCCGGGAGGACGGGCGGCGGGTTGACGCAGGTGCTCGTTCCGGCCGGGACGGCCGGCATGACCATCACGCCGATGCGGGGCGTCGACCTGACCCGCCGCTTCGCCCGGGTCTCCTTCGAAGACGTGAGGGTGCCGAGCGACATGGCGGTCGGCGAGATCGGCGCCGCGGCCAAGGCGATCGAGCTCCAGCTCCATCAGGCTCTGGTGATCCAGAACGGGGAAACCGTCGGCGCCATGGCCGCGGCCTTCGACATGACGGTGGAATGGGCCTTCGACCGGTACTCCTTCGGCCGGCCTCTCGCCTCGTACCAGGAGCTCAAGCACCGGTTCGCCGACATGAAGTCATGGCTCGAGGCGGCCCACGCCATCGCCGACGCAGCGGCCGAGGCGGTGGCCGACCAGTCGGAGGAGGCGGGTGAGCTGGTCAGCGTGGCCAAGGCCTTCATCGGCCAGTACGGCCTGGAGCTGATCCAGGACTGCGTACAGATCCACGGGGGGATAGGCGTGACCTTCGAGCACGACCTGCATCTCTTCCTGCGACGGGCGACCGCCAACCGGGTGTTGCTGGGCACTCCTGCCGACCACCGTCAGCAGGTCGCGGTGTACGCCATGGAGGAGGAGAGGGCCGGTGAGTAGTGGGCCGGTCGACCACGAGGTCGACCACGAGGTCGAGGATGTGCATTCGTTCCGGCTCCGCGCCCGGGACTGGATCCGGACCAACCTCGGCCCGATCGACAACGCCTCCATCGTCGCCGCCTTCACCGGCGGCCTGAGCGAAGAGGACGAGCGGGCCCACATCCAGCGCGAGCGGGAATTGCAGCGAAAGCTGTTCGACGCCGGTCTGGCCGGCATCTGCGTTCCCAAGGAGTACGGCGGTCAGGGCCTCACGCCGGCCCACCAGCTGGCGCTCGACGAGGAGATCGTCGGCTACGAGTACCCGGTGCACATCCAGGTGCCGACCTTCTCACCATGCGCCGCCGTCCTCCTCGAGTTCGGCACCGAGGAGCAGAAGCGCCGGCACATCCCGGCCATGCTCAAAGGCGAGGAGTTGTGGATGCAGCTGCTGTCCGAGCCGAGCGGCGGCTCCGATGCGGCCGGGGCCCTCACGACGGCCGTGCGCGACGGTGAAGAATGGGTCGTCAACGGCTCGAAGATCTGGACCAGCGGAGCCTGGTGGTCCGACTGGGGACTGTGCCTGACCCGGACCAACTGGGAGGTGCCGAAGCACCGGGGGCTGACCGTCTTCATCCTGCCCTTGCACGCGCCGGGGGTCGAGATCCACCGGATCGAGCTCATCAACGGCTCTCGGGAATTCTGCCAGGAGTTCCTCACCGACGTCCGCGTGCCCGACACCGACCGCGTCGGTGAGGTCGACCAGGGGTGGACGGTGGGGACTCGCTGGATGTTCCACGAGCGGATGCTCTACAACTCGCCGCTCGTGACCTCGCCGGCCGGCGCCCGCCCTTCCTCCGTGGGCGTCACGCCCGCCGCGGTGGCCCGCGACGCCGGTCTGGAGGACGACCTTCGGGTACGCGATCTCATCGGCGAGGCCCGGGTCCTGGAAACGGTCGGCAAGAAGCTGCAGCAACGGGTCGGGGTGGGTGTGCGCACCGGCTACCTGTCCGACCAGGGCGCCGCCGTCGCCCGGTTGTTCATCGGGGTCGCCAGCGCCCGCACCCGGACCATCGGGTTCGAGATCGCGGCCTCCGGCGGCGGCGCCTGGCTGGAGGAAGACGGCGCGACCGCCGGTAGGGGTACCGAGTTCCTGGTGCGGCAAG
Organism: Acidimicrobiales bacterium; assembly: GCA_035312965.1. Taxonomy (GTDB): domain Bacteria; phylum Actinomycetota; class Acidimicrobiia; order Acidimicrobiales; family Palsa-688; genus JAKCDU01. The sequence continues at coordinate 607 of DATGAX010000293.1, read as the reverse complement.
CGGCGTGCATCGGCGGCGGCACCACCGAGATGGCCCGGAACGTGATCAGCGAACGGGTGCTCGGCATGCCACGGGAGCGCAGTGTCGACAAGGACGTGCCTTTCCGCGACGTCCCGAGATCAGGAGGAGCCAAGTGACTGCCGTCATGTCGGGCGTCCGCATACTCGAGGTGGCCGAGCACACGTTCGTACCGGCCGCCTCTGCTCTGCTGGCCGACTGGGGCGCGGACGTCGTCAAGGTCGAGCATGTCGAGCGCGGCGATGCCATGCGCGGCCTGGGATCGACCGGCGTGGCCGACATCCCGGCCGACGTCCATCCCCTGCTCGAGCATTCGAACCGGGGCAAGCGCAGCGTCGGGCTGGACCTCACCAAGCCGGAGGGGATCGACATCCTCTACCGCCTGGCCGCCACCGCGGACGTCTTCCTCACCAACAAGCTGCCGGGCGTGCGGAAGAAGCTGCAGATCGAGCCCGACCAGATACGGGCGGTCAATCCGCACATCGTCTACGTATCGGGCACCGGGCAGGGCGAGCGGGGGCCGGACGCCGACAAGGGGTCTTACGACCACCTCGCGTTCTGGTGCCGGGCCGGCACCTCCCTGGGATCC
>DATGAX010000292.1:0-2940 GCA_035312965.1 Acidimicrobiales bacterium | reverse complement strand
ATAGCCGCAGCTGCCGCCAGAATCACCCACAGGGGAACATGGAAGTGCTTCAGATGGCCGGTGGCCACCAGCGCGAGGGTGATCACACCCATTGTCTTTTGAGCGTCCTGTGTGCCATGGCTGTAGGCCATCGCCGCGGTGGACAGAATCTGAGCTCGACGAAAGCCACGATTGACCGGAGCGGGGCGGAACCGCCGAAAGGTCCACAGAATCACCGCCATCAACAAGAAGCCCAGCCCAACTCCAATAAGCGGCGACGCCACCATGGGCAAAGCCACCTTCTTGTACAGGACGTGCCAACGGACGCTTCCTGTTGACACCAGCGCGGCCCCGACTAGACCGCCGATCAGTGCGTGCGTGGACGAAGATGGGAGCCGGAGGCGCCAGGTTATGAGGTTCCAGGCGATGGCCCCCATAAGCGCTGAGAAGACCAGCACCAATCCCTGATGACCCTTCGGCGACGAGATGATGCCCGATCCGATGGTCGCCGCCACCTTGGTCGACACCAGCGCACCTATGACATTCAACCCTGCTGCCATCCCAAGGGCCGTCAGCGGTCGAATGGCCCGCGAACCGATAGCCGTTGCCACGGCGTTCGCCGCGTCGTGGAACCCGTTGGTGAAGTCGAAACCAAGAGCAACCACGACCAGGAGCACAATCCCGAATGTCGTCATAGCGAAGCCCGTGAGGGTATCCCCAACCACCTTCCACCTGCCACTGGCGCTCGTAGGAGCAGGAGCAGACGCGAACCGGGTTCACCTGTCCACCGGTCCACTGGCGCGCAGAACGTCCCGTTGTCGCGGTGGACCAAACTTCAGAGGAGCGTGAAGTTCTCGTTGGGGTCATTGGCGGCTCCGTTGACCCCCGACGGCCGGAATGACGGTACTGGCCTTCGAGCACGCGGGTGGAGGCCTGGGGCTGCTCAACCCCACGATCTACGCGAATCCCAGCGCTTTCAACGATGTGACCGGATCGGGACCCGACGCCGGTAACGTCCGGGTCGACTACGTCGACGGCGTCGACAGTGCGGCCGGCCTGAAATATTCGGTGCGGACCTTCGACCAGGATTCGAGTCTCACGGTCAACCCGGGCTGGGACAACGTCACCGGGTTGGGTACCCCGAACACCGGTTGGCTGGCCACAGGCTGACCGGATCAACCACCGCGCCCCAACTCAGCCGAGCACCGTGGCTCGGCTGAGTGGGTAGCCGGTGGCGAAGGCGATGCCTGTCGGGGTCGCTCGGTTTCGTGCCGAGCAGCCGGAGCTCGGTGTGGACGAGCCGTAAGAGGTTCCGGTCCCCGACCAGGCCGAGCTGACCTAGGATCCGCCCAGTGGAAGAAGGGGCCGCCGACTTCGTGGACTGGATGACCCCGCTCGATGCCACCCGCACCCTCGGAATCAACGGCATGCAGTACAGCCAGCTGCTCGGCCACGGTCAGCTCCAGAAGGCGACGAACACGCAAGGCAAGCACGGCGTCAGCCGGACGTCTGTACAGGCCCTGCTGGACAGCGGTCAGTGCCCGCACGGCGGACGGGGCAACCCCCTGAGCGTGAGAGGCCTGAAGAGGGCCGGGAAGAAGATCGTCGAGCTCACCGTCGAGGGCCTCCTCGGCCACTGACGACAGATGGCGGCAGCCGAGATCGACAATCTGCTGGACGACGCGGCCTCCCGGGCCCAGCACTACCTCCGACATGTGGGTGACCGCCCCGTAGCGCCGGGTGCGGACGTGCTCGCCGCGTTGGACCGCTTCGACGAGCGTCTGCCCGCCGGGCCCGGGGATGCAGCCGACACGCTGGCCCTCCTCGACCGGGCCGGATCACCGGCCACCGTCGCCAGCGCCGGCCCCCGCTACTTCGGGTTCGTCACCGGCGGGTCCTTCCCGGTCGCGGTGGCGGCCAACTGGCTGGCCGCGGCGTGGGACCAGAACACCGCCCTGCCGGTCATGTCACCCGTCGCGGCCCGCCTGCACCGCGTCGTCAACGGGTGGCTGGTCGACCTCATGGGGCTGCCCCCCGGGACGGCCACCGTGTTCGTGCCCGGGGCGGCCATGGCCAACGCCACCGCTCTGGCCGCGGCGCGCGACCAGCAACTGGCCCGCGTGGGCTGGGACGTGCCGCGGGACGGCCTGTTCGGAGCTCCTCCGCTCACCGTCATCGTCGGCGAGCAGGCCCACTCCACGCTGACCAAGGCCCTCGGTCTGCTCGGTCTGGGCCGGGACCGGGTGCGGAGGGTGCCCACGGACGGGCAGGGTCGGATGCGGGCCGACCTGCTGCCCGACGACGTCGACGGGCCGGCCGTCGTGTGCGCCCAGGCCGGCGAGGTCAACACCGGCGCCTTCGATCCGTTTCCTCGCATCATCGAGTGGGCCCGGGCCCGCCATGCCTGGGTCCACGTCGACGGCGCCTTCGGCCTGTGGGCCCTGGCCGACCCGACGCGTTCGGAGCTGACCAGGGGCCTGGTCGACGCTGATTCCTGGGCCACCGACGGCCACAAGTGGCTCAACGTGCCCTACGACTGCGGCATCTCCCTCGTGCGTCGGGCGGAGGATCTGCAGCGCAGCTTCGCCTCGGTGGCGGGATACCTGCCCTCGGGCGAGGGTTTCGAGGCCATGCACCACGGGCCCGAGGCGTCCCAGCGGGCCCGCCCCATCGAGGTGTGGGCCGTGTTGCGCACGCTCGGGCGAGCCGGCGTGGCCGAGCTCGTGCAGCGCGGCAGCGCACTCGCCCAGCGCATGGCCGCCCGGCTCGGGGAAGGCGGCCTCGAAGTGCTCAACGACGTGGTGCTCAACCAGGTCCTCGTCCGCGCCGCCACCGACTACTCGACCTCGGCGCTGGTGGAAGCAGTCCAGCGGGACGGCACCTGCTGGTGCGGGCCGACCACCTGGGGCGGCCGTCCCGCCATGCGCATCAGCGTGTCAGGTTGGTCGACCGGCGAAGAGG
>DATGAX010000291.1:0-5536 GCA_035312965.1 Acidimicrobiales bacterium | reverse complement strand
TGGTCTGGAAAGCGGCTCTGGGCGGGTCCTCGCCGGTGCATGCCCGGGGTTGGCTGGCTATGGCGGCCGCTGCTGTCACCTACGAGCTCTTCTCCGATGCCGGTGTGATGGCCGCCATGGGCGCCAGCGGAGCGTCGCTCGGGTGGGCCCGCTTCCGAGGCCTGTTCGCGCAGCTGCGGGTCCTTTTACCTCTTTGTTGGGCGCTCAGCCTCATCGCCGTCACCGCTTTCTGGGTCGAGCCCCTCAGCGTCCTGGTGCTGGCCTCTTCCTGCCTGGTGGTCGCCCTCCTCTACCGGTCGGTCAACCGGCTGCGGGACCGCTTCGGCGACGTGCAGTCGCTGTACCGCTTCAACATGCGGCTCTCGGAGCTGAGCGTCCTCTCCGAGATCCTGACGGCATCCATGACAGAAGCCCGGGAGGTGCTGCGCTGCGAGCGCATCCAGCTGTGGTTGCCCGGCTTCCGCCAGGCCGTCCGGTACAGCCTCGACGACGACGGGACGCTGCGGCGCGAGACGACCGAGACCACCGACCTGGAACGGCGGGTCATGGAGAAGCGTCAGGCCGTTCTCGTGCGGGCCGACGCGGCCGGCACGCAGGCCTCCGAGCTGGGTTTCAAGGACCTGATGGCGGTCCCGGTGGCGGTCGACGGCGGCGACACGGCGGCGCTCATCGTGGCCAACCGCAACGGGGACACCACGGTCACCTTCGACGCCGACGACCTCGAGCTGCTGCACGCCCTGGCCGCCCACCTGGCCACCGCCATGACCAGCGCCGGGCGGCTGGACCGGCTGGAGAACGAGGTGGCGGCCCGTAAGCACGAGGCCTACCACGACAGCCTGACCGGGTTGGCCAACCGGTCGATGTTCAGCCAGGTGCTCACCGGCGCGCTCAAGAGCAACAAGGCGGACCGGATCGTCGCCGTGCTGCTCATGGACCTCGACGGCTTCAAGGAGATCAACGACACCCTCGGCCACCACACCGGCGACGGGGTGCTCAAGGAGGTCGCCCGCCGGCTCAACATGGTGCTCGGGGACCGGTGCATCGCGGCGCGCCTGGGCGGCGACGAGTTCGCGGTCGTCATCACCCACGCGCCCCGCATCGACGAGATCAGGCTGATCGCCGACGAGGCCCTCCAGTCGGTCGGGGCGCCCATGTCCGTGGCCGGTATGACCCTGACCGTCCGGGCGAGCATCGGGGTGTCCATCGCCCCTCTCCACGGCGATGACGCGGCCTCGCTGCTGCGCCGGGCCGACGTGGCCATGTACGCGGCCAAGAAGTCGGGCCAGGACCTGGTCGTCTACGACCCCAAGATCGACCACCACTCCACCCGCCGGCTGATGGTGGCGGCCGAGCTCCAGCGGGCCGTCGAGGAGGGGGCCCTCGAGCTGTGGTACCAGCCGGTGGCGGAAGTGGCGACGGCCAAGATCGTCGGCCTGGAGGGCCTCCTGCGGTGGAACAGCCACGAGCTGGGGCCCGTGACGCCCGGCGAATTCATCCCGGTGGCCGAGCAGAGCGGGCTGATCGAAGCCCTCACGTGGTGGGTGGTGAGGACGGCGCTGATGGAGCTGAAGACCTGGCGCCAGGCCGGATACGACCTCTCCATGGCGGTCAACATCTCGGCCCGCACGCTGTTCGATTCCGCCATCGTCGAGCGGCTCAACCGCATGACGGCCGAGATCGGCGTGCACCCCTCCTCCGTGACACTGGAGGTGACCGAATCGTCGATGATGCTCGAGCTCAACCGGTCGGAGCGGATCCTGCGCCAGCTCAGCCAAGCCGGCTTCCGGATCGCCATCGACGACTTCGGGACCGGGTACTCGTCACTCGCCCGCCTCAAGGTGCTGCCCGTCGACATCGTCAAGATCGACCGGACGTTCATCCAGCACATGGGGGAGGACATGGGCGACCAGGCCGTCGTCCGGTCCACCCTCGAGCTGGCGCGGGTGATGGGCCACGTCGTCGTGGCCGAGGGCGTCGAGGACGCCGAGACATGGCGCCAGCTGCAGAGCCTCGGGTGCGCCCACGCCCAGGGCTACTACCTGGCCCGGCCCATGCCCTCGGCCGAGTGCCGGGCCTGGATCCAGGGGCGCCAGCCGCCGACCATCGCCCCCATCCTCCGCCTGCCCAAGGCGAGCAGCGACCAGAGCTGACGGGACCTCTCCGGCCCCGGTTCGACCGGGCCGGGCGGGAACTGTAATTTCGTTCCTGTTTTCCGGTTCGAGGAGGGCCAGGACGGGTGACAGTCGCGTCGACGGGAGCACCCGGCACGCCCCGGCCTGGGGCCGGACCGTCGCCGACCCGCATCCTGGCCGTGCTGTGCCTGGCCCAGCTGATGTTCGGGATCGACGTCACCATCGTGCAGGTGGCCAACCCCACCATCGAGCGGGCGCTCGGGTTCAGCGCCGAGAGCCTGCAGTGGACGGTCACCGCCTACGCCCTCACCTTCGGCGGCTTCCTCCTCTTGGGCGGCCGCCTGGCCGACCTGTACGGGCGCCGCCGGGTGTTCGCCCTCGGCATGCTCGGCTTCGCCGCCGCGTCGGCCGGCGCCGGGGCGGCGGTCGACCCCACCATGCTCGTACTGTGCCGGGCCGGACAGGGGCTGGGCGCGGCGATGGTGTCGCCCGCCGTGCTCGGGCTGCTGGCCCAGACCTTCCCGGAGGGCGCGGGCCGCCAGCGGGCCTACGGCCTGTGGGCGTCGGCCATCTCCACCGGGGGCATCACCGGCTACATCGTCGGCGGGATCCTCATCGGGGTCACCGGCTGGCGGGGCATCTTCTACATCAACGTGCCGGTGTGCCTGGCCGCCGCCTACCTGGCCACCCGGATGTTCCCGACGGCCTCCGAGCGGAAGCGGACCCGCCTCGACCTGCCCGGCGCCGTCACGGTGACGACCGGCATAGCCCTGGTGATCTTCGGGCTGGGCCAGGCCGAGAGCCGGGGCTGGGCGGCGGCCACCACGATCGCCTGCCTGGCTCTGGCGGCCGCCTTCATCGCCGCCTTCGTCTTCGTCGAGCGGACGGCTCCGGAGCCCCTTCTGCCGCTGGCGCTGCTCCGGCGCCGGCAGACCGTGGCCAACCTCCTGGCCGTGCTCCAGTCCACCTCCATGGGCTCGAGCGTGTTCCTCAACTGCCTGTACCTGCAGCAGGTCTACGGCTACTCGCCGGTGGCCACCGGGCTGGCCGTCACCCCACTCTCACTCGCGCTCATCGTGGCGTCGAATGTCAGCTCGCGCGCCCTCGGCCGCGTCGGCCCGCGTGTCCTGTCGCCGCTGGGCCTGCTGTGCATCAGCGCCGGCATCTTGTGGCTGTCGCGGATCGGCGATTCCGGCAGCTACGCCACGACCTACCTCCCGGCCGTGATCGCCGAGGGGTTCGGGCTCGGCCTGGGCATCGTCCCGCTGGTCAACACCGCCACATCGGGGGTCACTTCGGAGCACCAGGGGCTGATCGGCGGCATGTACAACATGTCGCAGCAACTCGGTTCGGCTCTCGGCATAGCCACGCTCGTCACGGTGGTGGCGGCCGGCACGGCGGCGGCCCACGTCGGAGGAGTGCCGGCCGAGGCCGTCGGCATCCGGCTGGGCTACCGGGTCGGCACCTTCGTCGCCCTGGGCGGCGCGCTCATCGCCGCCCTGGCCCTACCGCGCCGCGTGGCGAGCGTGCCGCCCGTGCCGGAGCCGGCGCTGGCCTAGAATCCGGATCCAGAACATCGAACCGGGGGAGCCGTGGATGGCCGACATCGATTTCCGTTACTTCGACTGCGACAACCACTACTACGAGGCGCGGGATGCCTTCACCCGCCACCTCGAGCCCGAGTACGCCAAACGAGCCATGCAGTGGGCCGTCGTGGACGGCCGGGAGCGGCTGCTGGTGGGCGGGCGCATCAACCGGTTCATCCCCAACCCGACGTGGGACCCGGTGTCCAAGCCGGGCGCCCTCGACGAGTACTTCCGGGGTCGCAACCCGCGGGGCGAGGACACCTCTGTCCTGTTCGGGGAGCTCGACCGGCTGGCCGACCATCCCGAGTACCAGGACCGTGAGGCCCGGCTGGCCCTCATGGACGATCAAGGCATGGAAGGCGCCATCTTCCTCCCGACCCTCGGCGTCGGGATGGAGCAGGCCCTCATCGACGACGTCCCGGCCCTGCTCGCCGCCTTCCGGGCCTTCAACCGCTGGATGGACGAGGACTGGGGGTTCGCCTACCAGGAGCGGATCTTCGCCGCCGCCTACATGACGCTGGTCGACCCCGACCAGGCGGTGGCCGAGCTGCAGTGGGCCCTCGACCGCGACGCCCGCTTCGTGGTCATGGTGGCCGGCCCCATAGTGGTGCACGGCGTGGGCCGCTCTCCGGCCGACCCCGTCTACGACCGGTTCTGGTCCCTCGCCAACGAGTCGGGAGTCACCGTCTGCTACCACGGCGGTGACAGCCGCTACGGCCGGTATGGCGCCGACTGGGGGGAGAAGGCCGAGACCGAGGCCTTCCGGCAGGTGCCCTTCCGGGCCCTGGCCTCCTACAACCCGATCCAGGACACGTTCGCCAACCTGTTGGCCCACCGTCACTTCGAGCGCTACCCGAACCTGCGGGTGGCGTCCATCGAGACGGGGTCCGACTGGGTGTTCCACCTGTTCCAGAAGCTCGAGAAGTCGTACGGCCAGACGCCCCGGGCCTACCCCGAGGACCCGCGGGAGACGTTCAAGCGCCAGGTGTGGGTGTCGCCCTTCTACGAGGACGAGCTGGGCGAGCTGCGGGATCTGCTCGGCGCCGACCACATCCTGATGGGTTCCGACTACCCGCACGCCGAGGGCCTGGCCGACCCGGCCAGCTACATCAAGGACCTCCGCAACTTCAACTACTCGGACGCCGACAGCCGGCTGGTCATGCGGGACAACGGCCTGGCCCTGGCGCAGCGCCGCCCGGCCTGACGGTCAGGCGTCGGGCCGCTGGGCCCGCTTGACCATCTCCAGCGAGTTCTCCCGGAACACCCGGGCCGATTCGGTGTGGCCGGCCAGGGCCTGCAGCTCGGTGCCGGCCCGGATGGCGGCCCGGGCGCCCCAGACGTCGAAGGCCCGGTGTACGGACCGCTTGTTGATCTGGGTCAGGTCGCTGGGCACGCCGGCCACCCGCCGGGCGATCTGCAGCACCTCCTCCTCCAGCCGGTCGGGCGGGAAGCTGCGGTTGGCGAACCCGATGCGGGCCGCCTCGATCCCGTCGATGGCGTCGCCGGTCAGCAGCAGCTCCATGGCCCGGCGCAGGCCCATCAGGACGGTGTGGTACTGCCAGTCCGGAGGGGAGGCCACCCGGACCACCGGGTAGCTGATCCGGGCGTCGTCGGCCACGTAGACCAAGTCGCAGGCCGACGCCAGCTCGGTGGCGCCGGCGATGGCGTAGCCGTGGATCTGGGCGATCACCGGCTTGGCCAGATCCCACACGCTGAACCATGTGTCGTTGGCCTGCCGGGCCCACTGGCCATCACCCGGCGCCGAGTAGAAGGGGGCGCCCTCCATGAGAGGACCGCCCCCGAGGTCGTACCCCGACG
>DATGAX010000290.1:0-2084 GCA_035312965.1 Acidimicrobiales bacterium | reverse complement strand
GCCGCCCACGTAGACGGTGAGGCCGGTGCCGGCGGTGGCTCCGGGGATGACCTGCGTGCGCAGGTGGGCGATGAGGTCGGTCGTAGCCGCAGCCTGGGGGGCCGAGACCGGGTAGGCCGTGATGATCGCCAGCTCAGGGCCCTGCGGGACCGGGATGGGTGGGGACTGGCTCACCGCAGCGATGTCCGGGGTGGCCTTCACGGCGTTCACCAGGGTCTGCAGGGCGTCGGTGGGATTGGTGCCCCCCATCTCGACGCTGATGGCCAGCGGTCCGTTGAAGCCCGGCCCGAATCCCTTTGCCAGCAGGTCGTAGGCCTGCCGAGTGGTGGTCCCGGCGGGGTCGCTCCCGGCGTCGGACGACCCGAGCCGCAGCCAGAAGAAGGGGAGAGCCAGGGCGCCGATCACGACCAGGGCGAGCAGCGCCCAGACTGCAGGGCGCCGCTGGACGACGGTGGCCCAGCGGTCCCAGAAGCCGCCGGAGTGGCCGATGACCGGCCCCGTCCTCACCAGCTTGGCCCGCTGGCGGCGGGAGAGGACCTTGGGGCCCAGGAAGCCCAGGAGGGCCGGCAGCAGGGTCAGCGCCGCGACCATGGTGAACAGCACGCCGATGCTGGCCGCCACCGCGAGGCCGTACAGGAAGCTGACCCGAAGGGCGAACATGCCGAGCAGGGCGATGCACACCACGATGCCGGCGAACAGCACCGCCCGGCCCGAGGTGTCCACCGCGGTCAGCACGGAGGCCTCCACCTGCTCTCCCTGCAGGAGTCCCTGGCGGTGGCGGGAGATGATGAACAGGGCGTAGTCGACCCCCACCCCCAGGCCGATGAGGGCGACGAGCTCGGTGGAGAACTGGGGCATCTTGAGGGCGTTCGACAGCAGGCCGATCACGCCGATGGCGGTGCCGAGCGATACGAGGGCCGAGGCGAGTGGCATCAGCGCCGCCAGCAGCGAGCCGAAGACCAGGAACAGCACGATCCCCGCCGCCAGGATGCCGAAGCCGCTGCCGCCGGGCGAGGGGGGCGTCGCCGATTCCGCCACCTGGCCACCCACCGCCACCTGGAGGGTGCCGCCACCGCCCGAGGCGCCCCTCAAGGCGCCGGATGTGGAACCCGAGGCGCCCCTCAAGGCGCCGGATGTGGAAACGGCCGTGGCGGTCTTGACGAGGGACTTGGCGTCGGCGATGGGGAGGTTCTGAGCCTGCACGTCGTAGGTGATGACCGCGAAGCCGACGGTCCCGTCGGCGCTGATCTGCCTGGCGCCCTGGGGGCCGTAGGGCGATTTCACGTTGGTGACGTGAGGAGCGCGGCGACCCTGGTCAGCATGGCGGTCACCTTCGCCTGGACGTCGGGATCCGTGACCTTGGCGCCGCCAGAGGTGGCCAGGACGATCTGGTCGACATCGCCCGCCTGCCTGGGCTGTGCCACCTGGAGCAGCTCGATCGCCCTGGTCGACTCGGTCTTGGGGAGGGTGAAGCTGTTGGAGTAGCCGGTGCCCACCGCGCGGGTCAGCAGGGTCATGCCGACCAGCGCCACCAGCCAGACGGCCACGACCAGCCACCGGTGCCGGAACGAGAAACGGGCCAGGGTGCGCATGCCGCCCCGCTGGCCCGTATCCGCCGGCTCGGTGGGTTGCGCCGGTCTCGGCTCGAGGGGCACGGCTGCCGGGGCAACGGTCCTCTGCCCCCTTCCGGAGAGGGGTGCGGTCTCCTTCACCTGGCCGTTGCCGATGGGCCGTGGCGCGTCGGAGCTCTCCGGGGCCGGAGGACGAGGCGGGGGGTCAGACCCCGGCCGCTGCCCGCCGGGCGGCCCGTCCGTTTTGAACGGGTAGGGCGGGACGACGAGCCTCCCCCGGGAGGCGGCCAGGACCACCGGGGCGGCGGAGGGACCGAGGCTGCGGCGCAGCTCGGAGTCCAGGGAGAGGATCTGATCCTCGTCGCCGTTGCCGGTCGCTGCGTCGGCGAGTTCGACCAGCCGGCCCAGGGCCTCGGCCCTGGCTGCCTCCTCCGGTGACCACGCCTGGGCGACAGCGAGGCGGCCTGCCTCGGCGGCCAGCTCGGCTAGCTGGGCCGCGATGATCGCCGGACC
>DATGAX010000289.1:0-2719 GCA_035312965.1 Acidimicrobiales bacterium | reverse complement strand
GGCGGGGATGCGCTGGATCAGGTCGGTCACCGCCCGGTTGCCGGCCAGCCGCTGGAGGGACAGCAGCAGCTCCGCCTGACCGGCCGTTCCCGCCGCCGGCCCGGCCGGCTCGAGCAGCCGGCGCGCCGGTCGGGTCTGCTGTGCCGCCGCCCTGCGCGTGCCTTGCTCGGCCAATTCCACCCCCGGCCCGATGTGGGCGCCTCTGCCCGACGATCATAGGGTCTCGGCCGGAATGGGGTCTCGGCGGGCCGGCGCACAGGGGCAGGGCCGGCCCGGTTGGAGGGTTGGTGGCGCAGGCCGCTAGGGTGGCTCCTTCGTGGGCTCGCTCATAAAGAAGCGCCGCAAGCGCATGCGCAAGAAGAAGCACAAGAAGATGCTCAAGGCCACCCGCTGGCAGAGGCGGGCCGGTCGCTAGGCGCTGTTCCCCGCCCCCCCGGCCGGGTTCGAGATGCGAGCGGCGGCTGTGGCAGGCTGCTCGACATGGGTGTCAACCGCCGCAGCGAGATCAAGATGAGCGACGAGGAGATCGACGCCTTCCTGCAGGAGCAGAAGACGGCGGCGATGTGCTCGATGCACCCGGACGGGTCCATCCACGCCGTCGCCATGTGGTACGGCTTCGTCGACGGGGCGTTGTCGTTCGAGACCAAGGCCAAGTCGCAGAAGGTGCAGAACCTCAGGCGCGACCCGCGGCTGACCGTCCTGGTCGAGGACGGGGACCGCTACGAGGAGCTCCGGGGCGTCGAGCTGGTCGGTCGGGCCCGCATCGTCGAGGACGAGGAAACTCTCTGGAAGCTGGGTGTGTCGGTATGGGAGCGCTATGTCGGCCCCTACGACGACAGCCAACGGGACGGCCTGGCCTTCATGCTGCACAACCGGGTCACGGTCACCCTGGACGTGGACAAGGTCGTCTCCTGGGACCACCGGAAGATGTCCGGTGGCGCCGGGTGAACACCTGCTGGTGAGCCGGTCGTGACCGATCCCTGGTGGGACGACCACCCACCCGTCCTTCCGCCCGACCCCGAGCTGGAGCCCCTACATGCCCGCGAGTACTCGGTGCGGGCGTGGAAGATCTCCGACGACTCCATGCTCCTGCGCGGCGCGGTCATGGATCTCAAGCCGGGGGCGCCCTTCGCCGCCCGCATCGAGGCCATGGGCGGGACCGACCCAGGCGGTTCGATGGGGGTCCACCACATGGTCGTCGACCTGGTCGTCAGCTACCCCGATCTCACCATCACCGATGCCTCGGTGGTGTTCGAGACCTTCCCCCAGCCGGGGTGCCCGGCCATCTCGGCCCACTACCGGGAGCTGGTCGGGTTGTCCATCGCCCGTGGGTTCACCCATGAGGTGCGCCAGCGCTTCGGCGGCCCGCGGGGGTGCACCCACACCACCGCCCTCCTCCAGGCCATGGGACCGGTGGCGGTGCAGTGCATCTTCTCCATGCGCCATGCCGGGGCGGGTCCCGTCGACGCGCCGGCCCAGGGTGGCGGGCAGGCGTCGTGGATGCGCGACACCTGCCACGTGTGGGCGGGGGAGGGCGACCTGTGGCAGGGGGTGACCATGGGGCTGGCGCCGCCCAAGCCACTACCCATGCAGCGGCGGCTGCGGGCGGCCGGGCTGGACCCGAACGAGGTGGATCTGCGGGCCTGACCGGCCCCGTCCCTCCTCCCGTCTAGTGGCTCGTCGCTCCGGCCCGGGGCGGCGGCACCCCCAACTTGGGCGCCGGCACGGCCTCCTCCGGCCACCGGCGCCGGGAGACGATCGACAGCTTCCGCAGCAGGGCGACCGCCCCCGGATCGTCGTCGCCCGGCCGGGTCTCGATGACCCCGTCGCGGACCATGCCCTCGACGATCTCGCGGCCGGCGTCGGTGCGCACCAGCGTCAAGGTCCAGTCGTTGAAAGCTCCGATGCCGCCGGTGGAGATGTCGGCGTGCTCGGCGGCGAAATCGGGGCACATCTTGCATCCCTCGCGGGTCCAGCCGTGGCACTCCTTGAGCGGGACCTCGTGGTAGGCGCCGTCGCGCATCCAGATCTGCAGGACACCCTTGATGTTCATCTTGACGATGTCCTGGCGGTCCAGTCCGTACTTGGCCTTCAGCAGGTCGTCGAAGATGGCGTCGTCGAACGTCTTCGAGCACAGCAGACCGATGGACAGCGCCAGGCGGCGGCCCGGCTTGCCCGCCTTGCGGGCCCGCATGATGCCGGGCACGGAGGACTGGCAGCCCATACCGACCAGGGCCAGCCGCTCGTTGCCCTCCTCGACCGCCTTGGCGTAGGCCAGGGTGTTGGCCGAGTAGGTGTAGCGGGACCCGGCGGTGCCGAGGATCTCCTCGCGGGTGCGGGCCAGGGCGGGCACCGCCTTCCATGTCTGGCCGTCGCCCTCGAGGGCCGACACCAGGGCGGCGTCGATCCGGTCGTTGGCCAGGCACCAGAGCAGGATGGCCGAGACGAGCCCGCCGTCCTGGCCCTGGGCGTGTATCTCCGGGTCGGTGGCCCGGGCGAGGAAGATGTCCTTGGCCACCCCGGCCATCTCGTCGGGTTGGCGCTCCCGCCCGAACAGGTAGGTGTCGGCCTCGGTCTCCCAGTTGCGGAACCGGGGGCAGGCCCGGGTGCAGCTGGTGCACCCCTTCTGGCCGTGGCCGCAGTCGCCCGGTCCGAGCTCCTCTTCGAGGTGGAACGGCCTGTAGACACCGTTCTGGTCGTCGTAGCCGAGCACGTCGTG
>DATGAX010000288.1:0-4779 GCA_035312965.1 Acidimicrobiales bacterium | reverse complement strand
GACGTGTGGAACGTCGCCGGCCTCTCCGGATCGGGCAGCAACGACATCAAGGTGGACGACGCCTTCGTCCCCGACGTGCACTCGATGAGCTGGCCGGATCTTCAGGCTCACAAGTGTCCTGGCGTCGAGGTCAACCGGTCGCCGCTGTTCCGCGTCCCATGGGGGTCCATGTTCCTCAACGCCGTGACCGCCCCGCTCGTCGGTATGGCCCGTGGGATGCTCAACGAGTCCGTGGCCATGGTCAAGCAGCGCGTGGCCGGCTACATCCCGCCCGGCCCGGCATCGGGCCCGTTCGACGCCAAGCGGCTCTGGCCGGGCGTGACGATGGCCAAGCTGGCCGAGGTGTCGTCCGAGATCGACGCCGCACGCGTGCAGATGCTGGACAACCTGGCGGACGTCTACGAGCATGTTGTCGCGGGCGGGACGGGCGCCGCGGGTGTGCCTCTGGACGTGCGGGCGCGGGCCCGACGGGACCAGGTGATGGCAGCCAAGCGGGCGACCGATGCGGCCAACACGATCTTCTCCCTGGCCGGCGGGCGGGGGCTGTCCCTCGAGAGCCCGGTGCAACGGTTGTGGCGCGACGTGCAGGCGGGGGCGCACCACGTGGTCAACGGAAGCGACCAGGCCCTGACCGCCTATGGCGCCTATCTCATGGGCGAGCCGTTGGAGGACATGCTCGTCTGAGGGCCCGGCAGGGGGGGTGCGGTGCTCGGGCGGCTAGGGGCGGAGGGCCTGCCAGGCGCCGTCGGCCAGCACCTGCGACGCCGCCGGCGCCTTGAGCGCGGCGCGCTCGGGACCGAGGAACAGCTCGCTGCGGACCCAGAGGTGGACCGGCCCGATGAGCAGGGCCACGACCACGTCGAAGGGCAGCTTCCGCAAGGTGCCGTCGACCATGCGCCGGTCCAGCCAGCTGTGGACGGTGGCCAGGAACCGCTCGTTGCCCTCCAGTAGCTCGGACGGCACCCGCTCCGACCGGTAGCCGGCGAAGGGCTGCTGCAGAAGGAACATGGCCGGCCGCGGATGGCCGACCAGCCAGTTGACGTGATAGGCCACCGTGCGCCGGATGCCCGACTCGGCGTCAGGATCGGCGGCGAGGATCGGCTCGGCGTCCGACTGGTACTCCCCCAACAGGGTGTAATGGAGCGTGGCGATGAGCTGGTCCTTCGAGCCGAAGTGGTGGTACAGCGTCCCGACGCTGACCTCGGCCCGCTTGCAGACCTGGTGGATGAAGGTGCCCGACTCGCCCTCGTCGATGAACGTGTCGAGGGCCGCCTGCAGGACGGCGCGCCGTCGGGCTCCGGTCGCGTCGCGGCTACGGCCGGCGGGCATCACACCCCCCGACTCAGTGCCCGAATCAGGTCGTCTCGACTTGGAACTGTCCCGGTTCGGAGATCGTGATCTCGCCCCCCCACATGCACATGCAGGTGCAGTCATTGGTGAGCGCCGGCAGCTCGCCGATCATCACGTCGGGTGAACCCGGCACCCACGGCGTCCCCGTGGCCGGTATGCAGGGCATGGGCGTGAGCACGCCGAGGGCCGCGGCGGTGGCCGATGCCACCTCGGGGTTGGCTATCGAGCTGCACATGCCGAACGTCGGGATGTTGATCATGGGCGCGGAGTGGCCGATGTTGGCGGTCGGCAGGTCACTGGCCATCACCCTGGTCGGGGGGACCGAGCAGTTGAGCGCGGCGGGCGCCACACCGAAACTGCACATCATCAACGCGCCTTCGACCACTTGGACGGGCATGCCGCTCCCCCTTCCCCTCTCCCTACGCCGAAGGGAAGCGTATACCTCGGGGCGGGACGAATGAAGGCCCTGGCCGCTTCTTACCGATTCGACGGCTATGCGGTGATTCGCGGCCTCCTCGATGCGGGGACAGTGGCGGATTGCCGGGATCACCTCACCGCGCTGCGCCGGTCCCTCCCGGTGGGCCCCATCGTGGCGGTGGACCCTTCCGGTGGTTGGCCCGGCCGACCCCGGCGAGGTGGGTCAAGCGGTGCGGACGTCGCGCCCGCGCACGCTCGCCTGCAGCAGGTCGCCGAAGGGCTGCTCGGAGGTCCCGTGGACTGCTTCGGCTTGACGTACATCGTCAAGGCGCCGGGAGGGGACCCGGCCATGTGGCACCAGGACGGGTACCCGTGGCGGACCTCGATGGGCATCGGCGAGGCCCTCACGTTGTGGGCCGCGCTCGACGACTGCGACGAGGAGAACGGCTGCCTGCAAGTCATCCCGGCGAGCCACCGCGGCGAGGCCCGGCCTCTGGAGGCGGTCGGCGGTGGCGTAGGTGGGGGCGAGGCGGGGGCCGGGATGTTCGGTGGCGGGATCTTTCCAGAGGCGGAGTTGGTCGCGACGACTCGGCCGCTGATCATGCGGGCAGGGGACGTATCGGCCCACCACCCTTGCCTCGTACACGGGTCGGGGCCCAACCGGTCGGGAGGGGAAAGGGCGGCTCTGGTCCTCCGGTACCGTCCGGCGAGGTAGGAGGGGCGTGGCCGAGACCTCGGTCTCGGCCTCGCCCTGACAAAAACATGACAAACGTAACGACCAGCCGTGAACGCTTGTCCGATCGCCCCGCTCCGGAAGGACAGAAACATGACAAACGTTCCGGCCCGCTGAACGTTTGTCCGATCGCCCCGCTCAAAAGCGGCAGAAACACGACACGCGTTTCGCCGATGAGCGAACGCTTGTCATGTTTCCGCCCCGAAACGCCGTCCCGGGGGCCTACCGCCGCCACGCCCGGATCAGCAGCCCCACCACTGCGGCCCGCATCTCGTCGTCGGACATGGCCGTGGTCAGGTGGGCGATGGACCAACCGCGGGCCGTGAGGATGTTGTTACGCCTCCGGTCGTGGTCGAACTTCGACCGCGAGCGGCTCCGCGTCCACCACCCGTCGCATTCAGCCGCCACCTGCACCTCCGGCCAGGCCAGGCGGTGGATCCGTGCCGCGGTCCAGTGCGACAGCGCGGCATCCGGCCCGGCCGCCAGCCAGGCCGCCACGGCCCGTTGCCAGTCGGTGGGCGCACCGCCGCCCACAAGCACGACGCCGGGCCGGACGGGCGCCAGCCAGCCGTCCTCCACGAGCCGGCGGCCGGCGGCCGGGGTGACGCCGAAGCGGGCCAGGTCGCGCACCCGAAGCAAGCGGTGCTGGTCGTCGGCCTCACGCCGCAACCTCTCCAGGTCCATGCGGATGAAGATACATGAAATGACATAAAGCAGTCGACGCCTCGTTCCGGCCCGCCACCGGCTCAGATGGCCGAAGTAGCCGCCTTGGCGAAGTCGACGGCGAACGACGAGACGCCCGCCGCGATGGTAAACGCCACCGAGATCAGCAGCACCAGGACAACACCTGACGGCACGAAGGTGACCTCGGCGGGAGGAGCCTCCAGGAAGGTGGCGGTGGCCACCGCCGTGGTCCCGTCGAGGGAGGGGATCGGATCGAGGCCGGCCGAGTAGACCCCCGCCTCCAACGCGTCCTCCGAGACCGCTCCGGCAGCCGGCACCGACGTGTACATCAGAAGCGCCACCCGCAGGTAGAAGAAGGCCGCCACCGCGGCGGCGACCATGGCGATCACCGCCAGGTAGTACTGCCCCCGGTCGACCGCGGCCTGGATGACGTAGAACTTCCCGAGGAAGCCGCTGGTGAAGGGCACGCCCGCCTGGGCCAGCAGGAGGACGAGCATGGCGGCAGCCAGGAGCGGTTGGCGCCGGCCGAGGCCGCGCACCGCGGCCAGGTCGGTCCGCTTCTCCCCCACCCCCTGGATGACGTCCACGACGGCGAACGACCCGATCACGATGAACGTGTAGGTGAAGAGATAGAACAGCGCCGCCGACGTCCCCGTCGCGGTACCGGCCTGGACGCCCACCAGGACGTAGCCGGCCTGGCTGATCGACGAGTAGGCGAACATCCGCTTGAGGTCGCGGGAGGCGATGGCCAGGACGGAGCCGACCACCAGGGTGAGGACGGTGAGGATCCAGATGATCGGGCGCCAGTCGGTCTGCACCGCGCCGAGGGCGCCGACCAGGACACGGAGCAGCCCGGCGAAACCGGCCGCCTTGGCGACCGCAGCCATGTACCCGGTGAACGGGGTCGGCGACCCCTGGTAGACGTCGGGCGTCCAGAAGTGGAAGGGGACGGCCGCCACCTTGAAGCCGAGGCCGACGATGAGCAGCACCATTCCGCCGAGCAGGACGCCGCGGTTGGCGAGGATGTTGGTCTTCAGGAACTGGTCGATCTGGACCATCTGGATGGTGCCGGTGGCCCCGTAGACGAGCGCCACGCCGTACAGGAAGATGGCCGAGGAGAAGGAGCCGAGGAGGAAGTACTTGAGCCCGGCTTCGCCCGACTGGCTGCGGCGGCGGTGGTAGGCGGCCATGACATAGAGGGCGATGGACATGATCTCGAGCCCGAGGAAGAGGAGGATCAGGCTGGCCGACTCGACCATCAGGGCGGCACCGGTGGCCGCCATGAGCATGAGGACGTAGGCCTCCACACCGTCGAGGTCCTCCCGGCGGAGATAGCTGACGCTGGCGATGGAGCTGAGCATCACCGCGATCGAGATGAGCATGGAAAAAAGCGCCGCGAAGTGGTCGAAGGCCACCTGGCCGCCGATAAGGAACGGTGTGCCCGAGGGGATGTTGAACCACTGCCAGATGGAACCGGCGAGGGACGCCGCTCCGGTGGCCAGGCTGAGGAGAGGATAGATGCCGGGCCAGGTCCGTTTGGGTACCACCGCGGAGACGGCGAGGAGCACCAGGGCCCCGATGGACAGGACCAGAAC
>DATGAX010000287.1:0-14759 GCA_035312965.1 Acidimicrobiales bacterium | reverse complement strand
GCCTACTCGGCCATCGGCCAGGAGGACGTCCAGGCCACCCCCCTGCAGATGGCCCTGGTCGGGGCCGGCATCGCCGACGGGGGCGTGATCATGGCGCCGCACATCCTCGACCACGTCACCAACTCGCAGAACCAGACGGTCGAGACCTACAACCCGACCAAGTGGCTGACCGCCACCTCACCGGCCACCGCGGCATCGGTGACGGCGCTGATGGTGTCGGTCGTCAACAGCCCCCGCGGCACCGGCGTGGCCGCCGCCATCCCCGGCGTCACCGTGGCCGGCAAGACGGGCACGGCCCAGACCGGCACCGGCCTGACCGACGACTGGTTCGTCGCCTTCGCCCCGGCCGACAACCCGCAGATCGCGGTGGCCGTGGTCCTCCCCAACCAGGGCGGGGCCAACGAGTACCAGGGGGGCACCATCGCCGCCCCCGTCGCCCGGGCCGTGATCGAGGCCTATCTGGCCACCAACCCCTCTACGCTGAAACCGAATGGCTGACGGGCCCCAGGTCTTCTCCGACCGATACGAGATGGTGAAGCACATCGCCCGAGGGGGGATGGCGCAGGTGTACCTGGCCCGCGACGTCCTGCTCGACCGGCCGGTGGCCCTCAAAGTGCTGTTCCCGGAGCTGTCCGTCGACCAGTCCTTCGTGGAGCGCTTCCGCCGGGAGGCCAAGGCGGCGGCCAACCTGACCCATCCCAACATCGTGTCGATCTTCGACTGGGGCCAGGGGGACAACACCTACTACATCGTCATGGAGTACGTCGACGGCCCCACGCTGTCGTCGATCCTGCGCCAGGGCCCCCTCGAGCCGGCCCGGGCCGCCGCGGTGGCCGCCAGCGTGGCCGCCGCCCTGGACTTCGCCCACCGCCGGGGCGTCATCCACCGGGACGTCAAGCCGGGCAACGTCCTGATCGACGACCGGGCCCAGGTCAAGGTGGCCGACTTCGGCATCGCCCGGGCCGTCGGCACGTCGGAGGACCTGACCCAGACCGGGTCGGTGATGGGGACCGCCACCTACTTCTCCCCCGAGCAGGCCCAGGGCTTCCCTGTCGACCCCCGCAGCGACGTCTACTCCCTCGGCGTGGTCCTGTACGAGATGGTCACGGGCAAGCCGCCCTTCAGTGGGGACAGCCCCGTCTCCATCGCCTACAAGCACGTCAAGGAGCCCCCGCCTCGCCCCTCGACGGTCAACCCGGCGGTACCGCAGGCCCTCGAGGCCGTCATCCTCAAGGCCATGGCCAAGGATCCGGCCGACCGCTACCAGAGCGCCGAGGATATGCGGGCCGATCTGGTCCGTTTCACCGACGGCCGGCCGGTGAGCGCCCTGGCCGTCCCGGCCACCGCGGTGGTCGGGGCGGTCGAGCCCACCCGCGTCCAGCCCGCCGCCGGGGGCGGCGGGGTGCTGGCCGCCACCCAGGTCCACACGCCGATCGGGGCGGGCGGGCCCCCACCCGAGCGCTCCCGGAACGGCCTGTACGCCCTGATCGCCGTCGTCCTGGCCCTGCTGCTGCTGGGGGGCTACTTCGGGGGGCGCCAGGCCGGCCTGTTCGGCAAGTCCACCAAGGACCTGCTCGTGCCCACCGACCTGGTCAAGCAGCCGGTGGCGTCGGCCCAGTCCGAGCTGGCCGGCAAGGGCTTCACGAACGTCAAGACCGTCACCCAGGCCAGCTCCTCCATCGCCGCCAACGACGTCATCTCCTCCAACCCGCCCGGCGGAACGGTCATGAAGAGCAACGCCCTGCTCACGCTGGTGGTGAGCAGCGGAGCCGTGCAGGTGCCCGTCCCCGACGTGCACGGGCTCACGGAGGCCGCCGCCGACCAGACCCTCTTCTCGGCCGGGTTCGTACCGACCAGCAACAAGGCCTACTCGAGCACCATCGACCAGGGCCTGGTGATCAGCACCAACCCGCCAGCCGGGACCAAGGCGGCGCAGGGCTCGCACGTGACCGTGGTCGTCTCCAACGGCCAGCAGCCGGTGCAGGTCCCGTCCGTGGTGGGCGACAACCCGGCCCAGGCGGGCGCGACCCTGGCCGCCGCCGGCCTGCAGGTGGGCTCTCAGACGCCGCAACCGTCGCAGACGGTGCCCAGCGGGCAGGTCACGGGCACCAATCCGGCGGCCGGGACGACGGTGCCCATCGGTTCCAGCGTCACCGTGTACGTGTCGAGCGGTCCTCCTACGGCCAAGGTGCCCAACCTCGTGGGCGACACGATGGCGCAGGCCCAAGCCGCCCTCCAGGACGCCGGTCTCCAAGGCAACCCGAACCCGGTGGTCGTCACGGACCCGGGCCAGGACGGAAAGGTGCAGAGCCAGTCGCCCCAGGGCGGCACCAGCGTCCCCTCCGGTTCGACCGTCAGCTACCAGGTCGGCCAGTTCAACGGGTCCACCACGACCACCAGCACGACATCCGGTGGCTCAACTACGACGACTACGACCGCCCAGCAGGGAGGCGGGATACCGTAGCCAGCCAGTTGGCCAGGAGCTCGTGACCGGAACCGGTCAGGATCGATTCCGGGTGAAATTGCACGCCCTCAACGGGTAGCTCCCGGTGGCGCAGCCCCATCACGGTGCCGTCCTCGGCCCAGGCCGACGCCTCGAGCACCGGGGGAATGCTGGCTTCGGCCACCACGAGGGAGTGGTAGCGGGTTGCCACCAGCGGGTCCGGGAGCCCGGCGAACACCCCCCGGCCGTCGTGGGTGATCTCGGAGGTCTTGCCGTGCATGACGGCGTGGCGGACCACCTCACCGCCGTAGAGCTGCCCGATGCACTGGTGGCCGAGGCACACCCCGAGCACCGGTGTGCCCGCCGCCGCCGCGGCGGCGATCAGCTCCAGGCTCACCCCGGCCGATTCGGGCCGGCCCGGCCCGGGTGATATCAGGACGCCGGCCGGCTCCAGGGCCATGGCCTCCCCGACCGCCAGGGCGTCGTTGCGGTGGACCACCGGATCGGCGCCCAGCTCGCCCAGGTACTGGACCAGGTTGTAGACGAACGAGTCGTAGTTGTCGATGACGAGGATGCGGTCCACTCGCCATCGAGGGTACCGCCCCGCCCCGGGGGCCTATTGTGGGACGCCAATGGCACGGAAGACCAAGGACGCCCGGCCCGGCCGGGTGACGCCAAAGGGCGGACCGCCCCGGCGCAAGGTGGCCGGCGGCGCGGCCGCCCCGGCGACCGAGTCGGGCCGCTACACCGCCCCGATACCGAGGGAATTCCGGGTCAGCCCCTGGTGGGTCCCCGCCCTGATGATCGGATTCTTCGTGGCCGGGGTGCTGATCATCCTGCTCAACTACCTGAGCCTGCTGGGCGGTTCGGCCAACAACGTGTTCCTTTTCGTCGGCCTGGGCCTGATAGTGGCCGGCTTCATCACGTCGACCCGGTGGCACTGACGGGTTAACTGAAAGTTACAGGCGTGTGACACTCCCCAGAGTTGTACACAGTCTGTGGACAACTCCCGACGACAGTCGACCGGTCGCCGAGCGCCTCTAACCGAGGCGCTCGATGATGGTGGCGTTGGCCATGCCGCCCCCCTCGCACATGGTCTGGAGGCCGTAGCGGCCGCCAGTACGCTCCAGCTCGTTGACCAAGGTGGCCATCAGCTTGGTGCCGGAGGCGCCGAGGGGATGGCCCAGGGCGATGGCCCCGCCGTTGACGTTGACCCGCTCCAGGTCGGCATGGTGCTCCTTGGCCCAGGCCAGGACCACGGGGGCGAAGGCCTCGTTGATCTCGACCAGGTCGATGTCGTCGATGGTCAGCTTGGCCCGCTCGAGGATCCGGGTGGTGGCCGGGATGGGGGCCGTCAGCATGATCTGGGGGTCGTCACCGGCCACGGCGAAGGCGTGGAAGCGGGCCCGGGGGGTCAGCCCGAGGGCGGACGCCTTCTCCTCGCTCATGATCAGGACGGCCGACGCCCCATCGGTGATCTGCGAGCTGTTGCCGGCGGTGATCCGGCCGTCGGACTTGAAGGCCGGCTTCAGCTGGCCCAGCGACTCGACGGTCGAGTCGGGCCGGATGCCCTCGTCCGCGGTGACCAGGTCGCCGGACTCGGTGACCTTCCCGGTCTCCTTGTCCTTGTGCCGGGCCGCGACCGGGAGGATCTCCCGCTCGAAGCGGCCCTCGGCGGTGGCCCGGGCCGCCTTCTGGTGGCTGGAGGCGGAGAAGGCGTCGAGGTCCTCCCGGGACAGGTCCCAGCGCTCGGCGATCATCTCGGCGCCGATGCCCTGCGGCACCAGGCCCCCCTTGGGGGCATAGCGGGCGCCGACCCGCTCGCCGAAGGGCAGGCCCACGCCCAGGCTGGCGCCGGCGCTGGCGCCCATCGGCACCAGGCTCATGACCTCCACCCCCGCTGCGATGACGACGTCGTACTGACCCGCCATGACGCCCTGGGCGGCGAAGTGGACGGCCTGCTGCGACGAACCGCACTGGCGGTCCACCGACGTTCCGGGCACAGATTCGGGGAAGCCGGCGGCCAGCACGGCGTTGCGGGCCACGTTGAACCCCTGGGCGCCGATCTGTGTGACGCAACCCATGATGACGTCCTCGACCAGCGCCGGATCCAGGTCGTTGCGCTCGATCAGCGCCTTGAGTGTCTCTGACGCCAGGTCGACGGAATGCCACCCCGAAAGCTTGCCGTGGCGCTTCCCTCCCGCGGTCCGTACGGCGTCGACGATTACGGCGCTAGGCATGCTGTCGGTCCCTTCTTGTTCGTTTGGGTATCCCAAAATACGCCCCCGCCGGCGCTACTCGCAAAAACCTGCTCCGGTCCCTTTCGTCGCATATCTCGCCCATGTCGAGGGCCGTGGCTCGCCGGGACCATGCCCGAGGGGCCGGGTTGCCGAACCTAGGCTGGCGCCCCGATGCTCGGAACGGTCCTGGCCCTGGCCGCCACGTCGACCACCTCGACCGCCTCGACCGCCGCCCCCTCCGGGGGGTCGAACGCCGGCAGCGACGACCGCGGCGTCATCCACCAGCTCTTCATCGACCTGGGCAGCTCCAAGGCCACCGCCCACACCGCCCAGATCTACCTGGCCGCACCCGTGAAGATCCTGGTGATCCTGCTTGTGGCGGTGATCCTCACCCGGCTGATGAGCCGGCTGGCCCACCGCATGGTCCACGGGCTGCGGCTGGTTTCGCCGCTGGTGCAGAGCACGCCGCGGGCCAGCGCTCGAGTCCAGACGCTCGCCGGCGCCTTCACGTCGGTGTTCCGGGCCCTCGTGTGGATCATCGCCCTCCTCGAGGTGCTGGGCGAGCTCAGCATCAACCTGGCCCCGTTCGTGGCCACCGCCACGGTCCTGGGCGCCGCCCTGGGGTTCGGCGCCCAGAGCCTGGTGAAGGATTTCCTGTCGGGGCTGCTCATCCTGGCCGAGGACCAGTACGGGGTCGGTGACCATGTGGCCATCGGCACCGCCGGCAACCTGACCTCCGGAACGGTGGAGAGCGTCAATCTGAGGGTGACCCGCCTCCGCGGCCCCGACGGAGGGGTCCTGTACGTCCCGAACGGGGACATCCGCACTCTGAGCAACGACACCGAGACCGACAGCCTGGCTCTCGTCGACGTCGTCGTGCCCGTCGGGACCGACCTCCTGGCCGCCGGAGTGGCCGCCCAGGACGCGGCCCGGCAGCTGGCGGCCGAACCGGACTGGTCCTCCGAGTTCGTCGGGGACCCGTACTTCGCCGGCGTGCAGGACGCCACATCGGGCACCGGCATCACGATCCGGGTCATGGCCCTCACCCGCCCCGGCCAGCATTTGCGCATGGCCCGGGAGATGCGGATGCGGGTCATCGAGCGCCTGCGCCGCGACGGCATCGCATGGGCGCCGGACCGACGGGCGGCCGTGGCGGATCCGCCGGCCGAGGAGGTGCGCCGGGCCCGGGCGGAGAAGCGCCGGGCCGAGCGGGAGGTGGCCCGCGCCCTCGGGTCGGCCGACACCGACCCGCCCCCGGCGGGTGGGCGTCCGTCCAAGGCGGCGGCCGCCCGGGCCGCGGTATCCAAGCGGGTCGGCTCCCGGCGCCGCCAGCCCGAACGCCGGGCCGGACCGGCTGACACCGGCTCGGGCCGGCCCGAGCCGCCCGGGGGCTCCGGTGCGCAAGCAGAGCCTCCCCCGGGCTGACCCACCGGCTCCGCCCAAGGCGCCCGGGGACGGCGCTTGGCGCAGTTCCGGAGGCTGCAGTACGATCGAACCCTGTGCCCGAGGGCTGCGTCCGCCGACGCGGCCGATTTCGCCCGGGAGTACCGGCGACCGGCCGGGACCGAGGAGGCGATGAGTGAAGCGAACCTATCAACCGAACAACCGCCGTCGGGCCAAGCGCCACGGCTTCCGTCACCGCATGGCGACGCGGGCCGGGCGGGCCATCCTCAAGTCGCGCCGGCTCAAGGGCCGTCAGCGCCTGTCGGCCTGATCTGGCGAGTCGAGCGAAGAGACACTTTCGAGGCGTTACGCCGTGCCCGGCGCCGCAGGCAGGGACCGCTCAGCATCTCGTGGGTCCCCGGTCATCCCGATGAGCCGCCGCGGGTCGCTTTCACCATCGGCCGGCGGGTCGGCCCCGCCGTGGTGCGCAACCGGTTGCGGCGACGGCTGCGGATGCTGATGCGAGAGTCCGCCTCCCGGCTGCGCCCCGGCGCCTACCTGATCGGCGCTTCCCCCGACGCCGCCCAGCTCCCCTACCCCGAGCTGCGGGCCGCCGTTTCCGCCCTCATCAAGTCTGTTGAGCACGCATGACAAGCATCGAAGTATCACAGCGGCCCGGTGGCCCCGTTATGCCGGCCCGGCCCGGCGCCCCGGCCCGGGTGGTGATGGGGCTGATCCGCGCTTACCAGGTCGCCCGCACCGGCCGGGTGTCGCCCTGCCGCTTCACCCCCACCTGCTCCCAGTACGCCCTCGAGGCCGTCTCCAGCCACGGCGCCCGACGGGGCGGCGGGCTGGCGGCCCGTCGTCTCGCCCGCTGCCGGCCCGGCGGTCCGAGCGGCTACGACCCCGTTCCCGAATGAGTCCCGAATGAGAAGGTTGCCATGATCCATCTGGCGGCTGTCCTGCACGCCGCGTCCACCACCGCCGCTCACCACTCCAGCGGCAGCATCCTCGACCCGATCGCCCGCCCCCTCGCCTGGATCCTGGCCGGCATCTACGCGGTCATCCCCAACTACGGCGTCGCCATCATGGGCCTCAGCCTCCTCTGGATGCTGATCATCTCGCCGCTGACGCTCAAGAGCACCCGCTCCATGCTGGCCATGCAGAAGCTGCAGCCCGAGCTCAAGAAGCTGCAGGACAAGCACAAGAACGACCGCCAGGCGTTCGCCCAGGCCCAGATGGACCTGTTCCGCGAGCACAACGTCAGCCCGTTCGGCTCGTGCCTGCCCATGATCCTCCCGCTCCCGGTGTTCTTCGCCCTGTTCCGGGTGATCGACGGGCTGGGCCACACGAAGACGACCAACGGCGTGGTCCAGTACCTGCCCCGGTACCTCGACAGCCACACCCGGATGTACCACGACATCGTGACCTCGCACGGCCGCCTCGTGGCCTTCGGCATGGACCTGTCCAAGGGGGCGCTCAGTCACCACAACGGCATCCTGGCCGCGGCTCCCTTCTGGATCGCCCTCCTGATCATGGCGGGCACCTCCTACCTGCAGTCGGCCATGATGATGAGCCGCAACCAGGCCCAGGCGGCGGCCAACCCGCAGATGCGGATGATGAAGTACCTGGCGCCGCTGTTCGCCCTGTTCTGCATCAAGTTCCCAGCCGGCGTGGTCGTCTACTACGGCACGTCCAACATCTGTCGCATCCTCCAGCAGGACGCCATGTACCGGTTCGACCCGAAGGTCAAGACGCTGGTCGCGGCCGAAGTCGAAGAGGTGGAAGAGCTGACCCACGAGATCGACGAGCGGCAGAAGAACCGGCCCGGCTACACGCCACCCCGCGGCGCCAAGCCACCGGCCGCCCCGGCCCCGCCGCCCACCAAGCCGGCCCGGGGGGCCAGCGCCCCCACCGGGCGGAGCCGGTTCCGGGATCTGCTGGCCGCCGCGGCCGAGCAGCAGAAGGCCCAGCAGGACGCCAAGAACCAGACCCGGACCAACGGGAGCGACGGTACCAACGGCAAGGGGAGCGCGGCGGGGGGCACCTCGGGGCGCCCCGCCCGGCCCGCGGCGGGCGGAGGCACGGCCAAGACCGGCGGAGGCGGCACGGCCAAGACCGGCGGAACAGCCCAGCCCGCCGGCGGCGGCGGGCGCAACCGCCCGCAGGGCAACCGCACCAACCGCAAGCGCAGGGGACGCTGACATGGAGTGGGTGGAAACCACCGGTCGGACGGTGCAGGAAGCCAAGGACAGGGCGCTCGACGAGCTGGGTGTGGACGAGGCCGACGCCGAGTTCGAGGTGCTGGCCGAAGCCCAGACCGGCCTGTTCGGGCGGCTGCGCAGCGAGGCCCGGGTGCGGGCCCGGGTACGGCCGACTGCCCCCCGTAGCAAGGAGGAGCGCCGCCCCCGGGATCGACGCCGCCGGGCCAATGGAGGCCAGCCCGCCTCCGGCGCCTCCAGCGGCCGCTCGGGCAGCTCCGCCTCCGGGTCGGGCAGCTCCGCCTCCGGGTCGGGCAGCTCCGCCACCGGGTCGGGCGGCTCCTCGTCGGCGTCGGGCTCCCCTTCTGGCCCGGGCCGGGGCGGCACCTCCTCCAGTCGGAGCCGGCCCGAGGACACTCCGGCCGCCGATGCGGAGGAGGGTGACGACGCCAGCGCGGCGGCCTCCGGTCCCGCTCGGCGGCGGCGCAACCGCAGCCGGGGCGGCTCCCGACCCGGGGGACCGGGACCCAGCCCGGCCCGGGCCGCCGATGCCGGCCTCGGCGGCAACGAAGATGACGACGATCCGACAGCGAAAGGACCCGAGGTGGAAGTAGATCTGGACCAGCAAGGAGAGGTGGCCGCCGGCTTCTTGTCGCAGCTGACAGCCGAGTTCGGTCTGGATGCGACCGTTTCGGTCGTCCGGCCCGACGAGGACACGGTCGAGATCCAGCTGGCCGGTTCGGACCTGGGGATCCTGATCGGACCCAAGGGCAGCACCCTGCTGGCCGTGCAGAACCTGACCCGGACCGTCGTCTTCAACCAGACGGGGGGCAGCAACGGCCACATCAACGTCGACGTCGGGGGTTACCGGCAGAAGCGCACCGAGGCCCTGGCCCGCTTCGCCGAGCAGGTCGCGGAGCAGGTCAAGGGCAGCGGTCAGCGCACCGCACTCGAGCCCATGTCGGCTGTGGACCGCAAGGTGGTGCATGACACCATCTCCGGCATCGACGGGGTGAGCACCGTCTCCGAGGGAGAGGAGCCCCGGCGCCGGGTCGTCGTCCTCCCCGGGTGAGCCTTCCCCCGGGCGACGGCCCGGACATCCCGATTTCCGAAGGGCCCTCCGGGGCCCTTCTTCGCGTCCTGGAGGAGGCTCGCCGGCTGGGCTTCCTGGGCCCCGGTCCGGTCATCGACCACATCCGGCGGGCTCTGCACGCCCTGCCCTTGCTCCCCGAGGCCGCGGTGGCGGTCCTGGACCTGGGCAGCGGTGGGGGCCTGCCCGGCCTGCCGTTGGCTCTGGCCCGGCCCGACTCGACCTGGGTGCTTCTGGACGGCAGCACGCGACGGGGCGAGTTCCTGACCGGCGCCGTCCGGCAACTCGGGCTGGACCGGCGGGTCGAAGTGGTGACGATGCGGGCCGAGGAAGCCGGTCGGCGCCCGGACCTCCGCCAGCATTTCGCCGTGGTCGTCGCCCGCAGCTTCGGGCCCCCGGCCGTGACCGCCGAGTGCGCCGCCCCCTTCCTGGCTGTGGGCGGTCGCCTGATCGTCGCCGAGCCGCCCGGCGGCGGTATCGACCGGTGGCCGGCCGACGGCCTGACGGTCTTGGGTTTACGGCCGGTCCTGGCCGTGACCGAACCGTCAGCCTTCCAGGTTCTCGAACAGGCGACCAGGTGCCCGGAACGGTTTCCCCGTCGGGTTGGCTTACCGGCCAAGCGCCCCCTGTTCTAACGGCCGGGCATCCATGACCTCGGCCGCCATGTTTAACGTGAAACATGGCGCGGTCCTTGCATTCACCACCGTCCACCGCCCAAGATGGGCGCCATGACCGACGGCGGCGGCGAATTCCCGGATCGGGCTCGGTCGATTTTCGATCAACTGCGGTCCGAACGCGGGATCCTCGCCCCCGATGACGGTGCGCCCGATGGCGGTTCGCCCGACGACGGTGCGCCCGATGGCGGTTCGCCGGGTGACCATTCCCGAGGTAACCCGCCCCCTCCGGCGGACGAAGGCCCGACCGGATCCCCGGACAGCATCGCTCCTGCCGCCATCGACCCGCCGGCGCCGGCCGAGTCGTCGTTCCCTCGCATCGCCGTACCCCCCGACCTGGACGAGGCGCTGAACGCCACCGTCACCAGCGAACGGCCGACCGTCACCGAGATTGCTCTGGACGAGCTGGGTCGGCGCCGCCACCCCGGGGCGGTCTCGCATACCCTGCCCCGGCGCCTGGCCGTGGCCAACCAGAAGGGTGGGGTGGGAAAGACCACCACCACTGTCAACCTGGGCGCGTCCCTGGCTGAGCTGGGCTACCGGGTCCTGGTGATCGACTTGGACCCGCAGGGGAACGCCACCACGGGACTGGGGATCAACGGGCGCAACCTGGATGCCTCCGTCTATGACGTCATCCTCCACGATGTCCCCATCGAGGACGTGATCGAGCCGACCAACCTCCGAAACCTGTTCGTGGTGCCCGCCACCATCGACCTGGCCGGCGCCGAGATCGAGCTGGTGCCGGTCTTCAGCCGTGAGCTGAGGCTGCGCCGAGCCCTGGAGACGATCGAGGCCGACTTCGACTTCGTCCTGATCGACTGTCCCCCGTCTCTCGGGCTGTTGACCGTCAACGCCCTGGCCGCAGCCGGCGAGGTCCTGGTGCCGATCCAGTGCGAGTACTACGCCCTCGAGGGGCTCAGCCAGCTCCTCCGCAACGTCAACCTGGTGAAATCCAATCTCAACCAGCGCCTCGAGGTGAGCACCATCGTGCTGACCATGTACGACGCCCGGACCAAGCTGGCCGAACAGGTGGCCGACGAGGTCCGTGAGCACTTCGGGGAACGGGTGTGCCGCAACGTGGTGCCGCGCACCGTCCGCCTGTCGGAGGCCCCGTCCTTCGGCCAGCCCGTCACCACGTTCGATCCGTCATCCCGAGGCGCCATCGCCTACCGGGAGCTGGCCAAGGAGGTGAGCGGTGGCGCGCCGCAGCGGGTTAGGTAAGGGCCTCGGGGCCCTCATCCCGACCGAGGTGATGGGGGACCGCAGCTCGGCCCTGCTCGACATCCCGGTCACGGCCATCCAACCCAATGGCCACCAGCCCCGGACCGTCTTCGACGAGGAGACGCTGGCCTCCCTCACCGCGTCCATACGCGAAGTCGGGGTCCTGCAGCCGGTCCTGGTGCGCGAGGTGGGCGAGGGGCAGTACGAGCTGATCGCCGGCGAGAGGCGCTGGCGGGCGGCCAAGAGGGCCGGCCTGCAGGTGATCCCGGCCATCGTCCGGACCGTGTCGGACCTGGGCCAGGTGGAGCACGCCCTCATCGAGAACCTTCACCGCCAGGACCTCAACCCGCTGGAGGAAGCGGGTGCCTACCAGCAGCTCATCGAGGACTTCGGGCTGACCCACGAACAGCTCTCGGTCCGGGTGGGCAAGAGCCGGGCCGCCATCACCAACACGCTGCGCCTGTTCCAACTACCCCCGGCCGTCCAGAAGATGGTCAGCGACGGTCAGCTGTCGGCCGGGCATGCCCGGGCTCTCCTCGGGACCCCCGACCGCGGCTTCCAGGAGGCCCTGGCTCGCCGGGCGGTGGCGGAGCAGTTGTCGGTCCGGGCTGTGGAGGACGCGGTCAAGGCGCGGAACTCGATGGGAGCTCCGGCGGAAAGAACAGCCCCCCAGAGCAAGCTGCGGCCCCCCGGCATCCTCGAGCTGGAAGAGCTGCTGTCCGGCCACCTCGACACCCGGGTACGGGTCGACCTGGGGAGCAAGCGAGGAAAGGTGACGATCGAGTTCGCCTCCCTCGAGGATCTCGAGCGCATCTACCGGGCCATGACCGAGCCGCCTGGCAGCTGAGCCCACCGGTTCGGCCGCCTGCCGCGACAAGAGCCGAGACACCCTGAACCGGTAGCTCAGGGTCCCTCGGCTCTAGCTCATCCACAAACTGTGTCTAAAGGTGTGGATAACGGCTGCGGCGTCTCCGGGATCAGAGGTAGCTGTGCAGCTCCTGGAGCAGCTGGTTCTTCCCCTTGGCGCCGACGATACGCACCTGCGGTTCGCCGTCCTTGAACAGGATCAGCGTCGGGATGCTCATCACGTCGAAGCGACGAGCCAGCTCCAGGTTCTCGTCGATGTTGATCTTGCCGACCTTCAGCTTGCCGGCCTGCTCGTCGGCGATCTCGTCGAGGATCGGGGCCACCATCTTGCACGGCCCGCACCACTCGGCCCAGAAGTCGACCAGGACCGGCTCGCTGGCCGCCTTGATCTCCTCGTCGAAGGTCTGGTCCGTGAGCGTCAACTCTTGAGCCACTTGCTTTTCGCCTTCTCTCGTCGCCCTCGGTCCGTCCGCAGGGCCTTCACAGCATTGGTAACAGCGCGCCGGCGGCGCTCATTCCACGCAGCGACTTCCGTACCCACAAAGGGGCTCAGCCCTGGTGGGCCTCCAGCCAGCGCTCGGCGTCGATGGCCGCCATGCAGCCCGTCCCGGCGGCCGTGATGGCCTGGCGGTAGGTGTGGTCGGCCACGTCGCCGGCGGCGAAGACGCCCGGGATGTTGGTGGCCGTCGAACCGGGGGCGGTGACCAGATAGCCGGCTTCGTCCATGTCCAGCCACCCCTCGAACAGCTTGGTGTTGGGGACGTGGCCGATGGCCACGAATACACCGCCCATGGGCAGCACGGACTCCTCCCCCGTGACCACGTTGCGCAGCTGGATCGCCTCCACCTTGGCCTGGCCGAGGATGTCGGTCACCACGGAGTCCCAGACGAACTTGATCTTGGGATTCTTGAACGCCCGGTCCTGCATGATCTTGGACGCCCGCAGCTCCTTGCGCCGGTGCACAACTGTGACGTTTTCCCCGAATTTCGTCAGGAATGTGGCCTCTTCCAGGGCCGAGTCACCCCCGCCGATCACGGCGATCTCCTGCCCCCGGAAGAAGAAGCCGTCGCAGGTGGCGCACGTCGACACGCCCCGGCTGAGCAGCCGGTCCTCGGCCGGCAGGCCCAGCATGAGGCTGCGGGCCCCGGTCGACACGACGACCGAACGGGCGCGGTGCTCCACCTCCTCGCCGGTGGAGGGGTCCGCCGCCCACACCCGGAAGGGTTGGGCCGAGAAGTCGACCCGGCCCACCTTGGTCGTCAGGAACTCCGCGCCGAAGCGGGCCGCCTGGTCCCGCATGTTGCCCATCAGGGCCGGACCGGCCAGGCCCTCGACGAAGCCGGGGAAGTTCTCGATGTCGGTCGTCAGCATCAGCTGCCCGCCAGGCTGATCGCTGGTCGAGGAGGGCTCCCCCTCGATGACCAGCGGGGCCAGGTTGGCGCGGGCCGCGTAGATGGCCGCGGTGAGGCCGGACGGGCCCGAACCGATGATCAGTACGTCGCGGATGGGAGCTTCGGTCATGTGTGCCTTTCAGGCACCCTTCGGGCGCCGTCTGCGCCACAAGAACGCCCCGCCGGCCAGGAATATTGCCGACGCCGCGGCATCGACCACCCAGACGCGGCGGCCGACCGGGTGGAAGGGGAGGTACACGTCGAGCAGGCGGACCAGCGCGATCACCAGCAGCAGGCCCAGGGCGGCGGCGAACACCCCCAGGACCAGCCCATACACCACGGCCCGGGCCGCGGTGGCGGCCGGAACCGTCGTCTTGTCCCGAACCGAGCCGACGACCGATTCGATCCGGGCCGTCACATCGGCCGGCCAGTCGCCCGAGGGCGGGGCGGGCGGAGCAGAAGCCATGGGTCCAGACTATTCGAGCAGTCCCGACCGCCCGGATCCGCTCCCGACCGGGCCCGTCCGGGACCTAGCCTCCCAGCCCGAGATGCGCCCCACCCCTGTGCGCCCCACCCCCGTGCGCCGCAACCCGGTGCGGACCGTCGCCGCCGCCCTCCTCGGTCCGGCGGTGGCCGCCGCGGCCGCGGTGGTGCTCGGCGACTACCCGCTGAGCGGGGCCGTCCCCTGGGTCGCCGCGGTGGTGATCCCGGCCCTCACCGGCGCGGTCATGTCCCTCGCCGGCGGCCGGGCTCGACCGGCGTTCTGGCTGGTGACCGGGCCTCTCGCCGCCGGCTCGATGGCCTGGGGGGTGCGGATCGCCTCCGGATGGGGGCTCGACCCGGTGCCCGCGGCGTGCTGGGTGGCGGGCGCCGGGGCGCTCGTCTGGCCGTCGGTCGTGGCGGCCCTTCTGCGCCGGAGGATCCGCTCGAAGGATCTAGCGGACGGACAGCTCGGCGATCCGGGCCATGTCGGCCGGCCCCAGGTTGGTGATCCATAGGAGCACGTAGCGGCCGGTGCGCCCGCCCAGCTGGAAGGTGGCGTTGCCGGCGATCCCCGACGTGGTCGAGGTGGCCGGGCCCCACGCCGACAGGGGCTGCCCGCTCTGGATCGGGGCGTCCGACACGTAGGCCGAGCCGGCCCACCCGAGGGTCGGTGAGATGACCGACAGGGTGTGGAGCCGGGCCGCGGCCGACAGCTCCACCTCCAGGCCGATACCCGGATAGAGGTTCCCGAAGGTGGGTGAGGTGT